>NZ_JBFUBU010000077.1:0-13206 GCF_056405595.1 Polaromonas sp. P1_G1 | reverse complement strand
GATTCACTGAGCCTGGAATCAAAGAGCGATCAGTCAATCTGATCCCCGCACTTCCTTCTCCGCCGCACGCAGCCGCGATGGCAGGCTCTCTGGTGGTGAAACCATCCGGGCCAATGACCGACCAGTACTGGCGAAGGAATACCCCATTAACCTCGGGGATCTGAAATACAGGTTCGGCGATAACCTCCATTGAGACGGTCACCAGGTCCATATTGGACGCAGAGCTGTCGACGTATTTCAGATATTCCACACAGGGGGCGGATCTGGTGATGTCAGTGACCGTGAATTCGATGTCACATTTGCCATCTCCTATGCAACCGGCATTCCCCTTCTCGCCCACCTGCTTGACGCGGATCATTGGAGTCGGGGTGGTTGTTGCGGCAATCGACGAAGCTACAGTCTCCGCAGTCGGCGGGGTCGACTCGCTTGCACTGCACGATGCAAGTGAGAGCGTGACAGTAACGGCAAGTCCGACGACAATCTTCTTCATTTCAGYATCAAACCAGACGGACCGTACGTATCGGAGACTCGGCGTATCTCACAGCCGCTATTGAGCGAGGCCCGTGCGTGGCGGCGATGCATAGCTTCGTGGTCGGTTGCCTACGGAAACTCGCAGTAGGAGCCTTTAGGGATGGCAAACCAGCATTCAATCGAAGTTGATGAATCCACAATTGAACTCCTTCGTGAGATCCTTCGGCCCATCGTTGAGGACGTTGTCCGCACGCTCGCGCTCGATGAGCCAGCGAGGGACTTCCCATCGCGGTATGCCTCACCAAGTCAAGTTGGCGAGGTTGACGGAAGGCCGCGACCTCGGYGATCACAGGCGCCCGACGGTTGCCTGACAATCGGGCAAGTGAGCGCGCGCACGGGCCATTCGCCGCAGCGAATCCGTACCCTGCGGGTGGAGGGCCACGAACTATATTCAAAGGCGTGGAAGGCTGGAAATGCGAACTCGTCTCCATTGATTTTCGACGAAGCGGACGTTGATTCCTGGGTTGCATGCAGGCGGCAGGCCGGCAGGCATTGACGCTTATGTTCTGCCCGCAGCCTTCCTGTGCAAGTAACTGCCTGACTCACCGTCGCGTGCAGAACGATCCACACCACCCCGGTGCGGGAGTTCCCTAGGCCGAGTTGTCACCGAGTTGTCACAACCCGCGCATTCCTGGGCTTCTTCGCCCTTCGTTCCACTTCCTTAACCCGCAGGTCACAACGCTAGACTTCGCCCCCCTTCGCTTGCAGATTCGCCTTGTAAGCGAAAGGTCGTCGGTTCAATCCCGACAGGAGGCTCCATCGAATAGGGCATCTACCAGCGCGAGCATGGTGGGTGCCCTTTTTCGTGCGGTCAGAGAGAGCCGAAATTGTCACGGATTGTCACAAGTGACTGCAAACTCGCGGCGGCAGCCTTTAGCGCATCGTCCTGCGAATGCATGTAGGTGCGCATGGTGAATGCCGAGTCGGCGTGCCCAAGCCATGCTGAGATGACGGCGATCGGGACCCCTTGCAGGTGCATGAGTGTCCCGCACGTGTGGCGTGCGTCGTGTAGTCGAATCGCCGAGACTTTGGCCGACTTGCAGATGGTTCGCCAGTACGTCGAAATCGTGTCCGGGTGATACGGATTCCCGGCTTCGTCGCATACGACGTGGGTCCCAGCGCCGTAGGCTTCGCCAAGTGCGAGGCGCTCAATTGCTTGCCGTTTTCTGGCCGCTTTCAGTGATGTCTCGAGCGCAGGCGTCAGAGGAAGGGTGCGGGCGGACTTGTCAGTCTTCGGATCTCCCTCAACTGCCTTTCCGTTCACTGAGACTCGGTTGTGAGCAACAGTCAACGTCTTGTCTCTGAAATTGACGTCCGGCCATCGGAGGCCTGCCACCTCTCCACGTCGAAGTCCAGACAAAGCGAGATGCCAAGCGTGGCCAATCCGGTCGGACTCGGCCTTCGCCAGCAAGGTTCGCACTTCGTGTTCGGTGAAGGTCTTCATCTCTTTCTTCGGCCGGGGGAGTCGGTCGACCAGCCGTGCAACATCACGTACGAGTAGGCCCTGCTTCATCAGTCCTGTAAGCACGGCAGAGACCAGATTCAACATCGGATTGATGCTGTTGGCGGTCCACTTTCGGGCTGGTTCGCCGTCCGACTTCTTGAACTCGCCGGTGGTTAGGTCGGTGACAAGATCGTCGAGGTCGCGCTTCGTGAGCTTCTGAACCGATAGGCCTCCGTGTCGATCCCTAAGTGGCTGTAGGGCATGCGTGTATGCACTCAGGGTTGTGGGCTTCACTCGTCGGCCGGCAAGCCAGTCAGCACAAGCCTTCTCGACGGTGAGGCTTGATGCGTGCACATGAACATCGCGGACAACGTCGCTTTGAATAGTCGCGAGCATGTCGCGCGCTTCCGCCTCGGTGGCGTATCGCTTCTTGAATTGCTTCCGACGTCCAGTCTCAGGATTAATTCCGGTATCGACCGTCAACTGATATCGAACGACAGGCTTCCCTCGCTCCTTCTTCTCAAGCTCAATCTTCTTGATTTGAGGTGGAAGCTGTTGTCTCGCCATGGTGTTCCTATCTCACGCGTGGGTTGTTTCGCCTTTGCATCGACTGCCAGGCGTAAATCATTGGAGCGGTAACACCCAGCTGTACTGCGAGTGTGGGTACGTGCGGTCCATACATTCGCTCGGTCACTTCGTAGTCGTACGAATTTATGAGGAGCCTCGCCGCAAATTCATCGGCCTTGCGTTCCTGGCGGAGTCCGATTACTGAGCCGGGGTTTTCATCGTGCTCATGTCCATAATGCGCGTGTCCGAGTTCATGGCCGAATGTGTGCGCTTTCTGGCGAGAATGAAGCCGAGTGTTGAGCACGATTGACTTTTTGGAATGCACGTACCGTCCACGTTGCTGCCCCGGCAGGAAACGCTCCACCACGGTCACACCCATGTTTCTTGCGACCTCGTACAGGTGGTCCACGTTTCCCCTTATATGTCGTACCGCGACTCGTCGTCATCCTCATCTATGTCTTCGTCAGGCTCATGGGCAACATAGGGAAGGTCGAGAATGTCGACCTCGTCGTCAACCTCCAGAGGTTTATTTCGCAGAGTCAACTCGTGGACGTTGTCAGAGGTTCTTGGAATGTTGAGTGGGTCGTCCAAAACCCGGTCATGTGCCGACTCGAGTCGACGCAAGATCTCGTCTGCCAACTGTTGGTCGGTGGCGAGCCGCAGTGTCGAGGATGGCCGTGTTACGCCGGCTTCCTCTGCGGTGACATGCCCGGATGCCACAAGCGCATCGATCACATCGAGCCCCAGTCCGCGTGCAATGCGAATAACCATGTCTGAGCGAATCTCGCCTGCTTTGATCTGACGGCTGAGGGTGCTGTTGTCGACGCCAGCGCGTGTGGCGACACTGCGAACGGAATCGCCCTGCTGTACCAGTTCTAGCCAAGTTACCGATGCGTTCATGTGTTGCATACTGCCTCACTTCTGATACAAGCGCAAGTGGCTCTAGCTGCAATGTTGCCAAACGCAACGCAAATTCGCTGAATCACCCTGTTGCAATTAGACGCACCTAGTGGCACTCTTCATCACATCGCCACATGGTGTGGATAAATGCAACAAAGATTGGGAGGTGACGGTATGCCCGCCACTCTGCGAGTCAAACCGGGACTGCTCAAGCGAGTTCGTGAAATGCACCGAATTCCCTCGGATGACGCGCTAGCTCAAGCAATCGGCGTAAGCCGCGCGACTCTGGTTCGCGTGGACAAGGAAGAGATTCCGCCTAGCCCCGCATTCATGGCCGGGCTCGTTGGCTTCACCGGGTTGGGCCTGGGGGAAGCATTCGAGATCGCCCAGGCTCGATCGACTCGGCTGAAGGCCGCGGTATGAGCACGCGATCGCTGGTGACACCAACCAGGTTGTTGACTGCGGTCCAAGCTGGCGAACTTCTCGGAATTCACGCCATCACGGTTCGCGAACTCTGGAACAACGGAGAACTTAAATGTGTGCGAATCGGCCGGGGTCGCAAGGTCTCTGACGCTGAGATCTCGCGGTACATCGAAGAGCATGAACAGTTCAACCAGACCGCATGAAAAAGCCGCCATCTGCGGGAACAGATGACGGCCAATCGATCACCCTCACGAAAAGGAATCTAATGACTGAGACTACCTCAACTTTGCGACAGTCGACTCAACACGCTGTGGCCCTTGGGCACCTGATGGGTGTCTCACTTGAGGCGCCAGATCAGATGACGCGAATGGTCGCTCGCCTAATTGCCAGAGTCGCGCCWGCCGGCAGCCTCTATCTGGCCGACGGCGCCCAAGAGCCCCGTGAGTGCAACGTGAATGACATCGGGGTCAGGCTCACCGCGGGCGATCATTTCGTTCAAATGCCGCACGAGAGCACGGGTGACACTGCCCTCTTCGGGGATGTAGTGCTGAAACGGCTCCACAATTCTTCTCCTTCTGTTGATGATGCTGGCGCTCACAGCGTAGGAGACGGACCCGGCGCCGGGGATGCTTCGGCTACCCCGGCGACCGAGGTCACCGAGGATTCACTTCACACGAGGCTCACCTTCATTCAGATCGACGAAGGCAAAGCTGAGGAGATCTACCTCGCCGCGCAGGCCAACCTTGCTGACGCCGCCGAAAACCTGGCGCACGCCAGGAATGAGACCCGCGATGCCGAGACCGCTTACAACGACTTCATCAACGGGGGTGCCAAGTGAGTGAACTCAATCTGTTCAACTATGGGTCGACCGAGATTCGCACCGTCGATATTGTCGGTCGCCGCTGGGCAGTAGCGGCCGACATCTGCAACGCACTCGACATCGGCAATGCCGCTATGGCGGTAAGCCGACTCGACGAGGCTGATGTCAGTACTGCTGATATCAGGTCAGGCGGGCAGACGCGCCGGATGAATGTCGTCTCTGAGAACGGCGCAACCGATCTCGTCCTCGACTCCCGCAAGCCCGAAGCTCGCCGCTTCCGCCGCTTCCTCACTCACGAGGTTTGGCCAGCAATTCGGGACACCGGCACCTACTCCACGACGCCGGCCCTCACCGACGACGAACTGATCCACCAGGCCCTCTCGATTTCAGCCACTCGCGTGGCTGCACTTACCGAGCGCGTGGCCGAGCTCGAGCCCAAGGCGGAACTCGCGGAGAACTACCTCACCGCATCAGCCGGCAGTCGACTCGTCGGCGAGGCTGCGAAGATCCTCGGCATGAAGGAGAAGCAGCTCCGAGCTTTCCTGCTCGCCGAGAAGCTGATCTTCGTGAAGCATGCGACCTGCGGCAATGTTCTGTACGACCACTACTCCGACTTCGCGCCGCACTTCGAGGCGCGCGAGACGGTCGTCAATCACACCTGGGGCTCGTGCAATCACTACACGCTTCGCATCACTCCTCGCGGAATCGACCTGATTCGCAAGCGACTTCGCGACCAGGAGGCAGCAGCATGATCGCCACCACCGCAATGCAGCGTCAGCTCGCCGAGTCCGCGGTCCGGTCACTGTTCGACGCCGAGGATGCCCGACTTGCAGCGCAACACAATCTCGATTGCCCGACCGGTCCGCGTACCGACGAGGAGGAGACGGTCGCGATGCTCGCACTGATCGAAGCGGACAGTGACTTCATCTCCGCGCTCGGCGCCCTCCGAGCCGCTATCCCGATGTAGCCCAATGACTCCGGTGGCGTCACCACTGTAGGACCGTGCCGGTCCAGATGGCCGGCAACCCGACGCCACCGGCCCAAACTTCTCACACTCCCATTTCTCCTGCGAAGGACATTTCGTGATGACGCATACCCAAAACACCCCGCCAGACAACGCAACTGACTCGAAGATCGCCGACTTCTGGGAGCTTCGGCCGCAGCGCGCCGAGCCGCAGTATGTCGGCAAGCATCGCGCCGAGCAGACGATCATCGAGGCCCCGGAGGTCGCGTGGTGGGTCTACGTGGTCTGCATCGTGGGTGCCGCCGCGTTCACGGTCGCGATGGTCTGGCTCTACTCGATCGCACCTATCGGCGGTGCGGCATGAGCGAGCACATCCACACCACCGAGTGCACGAAATCCGGTCAGCCCTGCAATGGCCGCGGCGTCCCGTGCCGCCAGTCGCACGGAACGCGAACAGATCTCACCTGCGCCAAGCTCGCCGGCCACGTCGGCAACCACGAGGGCTGGGGCAACGCAATGAAGCGCATCGAATGGACCACGGAGGCAACAGCATGAGCACCACATTTGAAATCACTCGCGGCGATCTCGCGAAGGCTCTCACGATCGGACTCAAGTTCGCCGGCAAGGACTCGACCCTGCCGATGCTGTGCGGGATCGACCTGTCGATCACCAAGCGTCAGTTCGTCGTTGCCGGTACGGACCGATTCCGGTTCGGCCTGCTGCGCCTGGACGTCAAGGATCTCGAAGGCATTGACGGGCGGCTCGGATTCCTCGAACGCAGCACCGCGACGTTTCTTCTGAAGATGCTGAACGGCGGCCGCTCCCGGTCCAAGCTGGAGCCGCTCAAGGTCAAGGTCGAGGGCTCGTCACTCACCATCGCAGGATACGGGCGGAGCGTGACCGTTGATCTGGTCAGCGAGGAATTCCCCGACGTCACACGCATTCTCACTGATCAGATGAAGGCTTCGGTAGACGTCGACAACTGGGCGGTCAACACGGACTACTTCGCTGATTTCAAGGGCGCAGCATGGAACCCGGGCGATAGCGCGAGAATACGTGCGACGTCACCGTCGAGGGCCGTTGTCGTCATGGTGGGTGAGCACTTCATCGGGATCATCATGCCCGTTCGATCGATGACTCCATACGAGGAGAAGTCTGCAGAGTGGGCCGAATTCCTCGCCCCGACGCCCGAATCCGAACCWGAGAAGCCGAAGCGCGCACCGCGAAAGAAGGCTCCGACTAAGGCTGTGGCGGCGGCGCCTGCGAAACGTGCACCGACGAAGCGTATTGCAGCGAAGAAGGCTCCCGCCAAGCGTGCACCCAAGGCAGCGAAGTGACTGACCCGCTGCAGGATCCGGTCAACAGCCCGAGTTGGTACGACCAGGAAATCGGCGAGCAGGTCGATCACGCTTACGACCGCCTCGTCGCGGACTGTGTCGAACACTTCCCGGAGCGTGCGCCGGCCGAACCGGTGAAGCACTACATCACATGGAAGTGCGAGACCTGCAGCAAATTGCGGTCCGCTCCCTGTGCCCCCAGTTGCGTGTTCGGAGGCCAGGCAGACGCTGCCACTTTCAAGCTCGCTCGCATCGAATCCGAACGTCGCGAGGCGTTCGGCTCGGCAAGGGACGGAGAGCCGGAATGAAGCTCAACGAAGCCATCGTATGCATCGGCAAGCCGGTGATCTACACGCACCCAGCAACTCTCGAAACCGAGCCCGGCATTATCCGCAGCGTCGACAGGGAAGGCCGGCAACTCGTGAACGTCCAGTACRGCGCCAACATCTGGGCCACTCACCCTGACAACCTCATGATCGATTGGAGCCGACGATGAACGTCACCCTATTTTCGAAGCCCGATTGCAAGCAGTGCGATTTCACCAAGCGTGAGTTCGACAAGCACGGAATCGATTACGTCATCGTCGACGTCACTGCCGATGACTCCGGCCGACAGAAGTGCATCGATCTCGGCTACTCGTCAATGCCTGTGGTCCTCGTCGAGTCGGGACAGGAAGTTGCGCACTGGTCGGGCTTCCGGATGGACGAGATCAAGGCGCTGGCTTACCTGGAAGGGGCGCCGCAGTGACCTCACATCTCGATCCGGACGTGGATCCGTTCTCCGAGGAATGTCTGCCCGCCGATCCTGATCCCTTCCATGAGCACGACCCCCGAGACGACGCACCGGAGTGGCAACGATGAGTGAGCATACCGATGGATTCAACCGAATCGTTACGACCTGTGAAGGCAACAAGATTCGCGTCGATTGTTACCAACTCACCGTCGACGTTCTCAATTCAAAGGATGTCTGGCAGCACGTCTATGGCGGACTGCACCCCATCGAGGCTCTGACAGGAGTGAATCAGTGACCGCACCAACCTTGATCGAACTCCCTGACATCGAGCAGGGCACGGACGAGTGGCATGACCAGCGCCGCGGGATTGTGACGGCATCTGTCGTCGGCAACCTCATCACCACACGATCACTGACGGCGATCGACTATGCCTGCCCGGCGTGTGATGCACCGGCGAACGATGCCTGCCGCAGCAAGGTGAAGGCCGGCACGACAATCAAGACGCTGCACTCGGAGCGTGCCGAGGTCGCACGCCGCAGTACCTCGAGCATCGTGTTCGAGACCGCAAGGAATGACACATCGCGCAGTGTCACAGCCCTTCTCGTCGCCGAACGGATCACCAACTGGACTGATCCGACGTACATCAGCGACGACATGCTGCGCGGTATCGAAGACGAACCGAGGGCGCGCGACAAGTACGCCGAGTGGATGGACGTGCCAGTTCGCGAGACCGGGTTCATGATCCGCGAGCACAACGGCGTCAGGCTCGGCTACTCACCAGACGGGGTAGTCGGCGACGAGGGACTGATCGAGGTCAAGTCTCGTCGACAGAAGAAGCAGGTTGAAACCGTGATCGCCGGTCACCCGCCGGCCGAGAACATGGCTCAACTGCAGTGCGGGCTACTGGTGTCCGGCCGCAAGTGGATCGACTACATCAGCTACTCCGGCGGCATGCACCTGTGGGTCAAGCGCGTCTTCCCGGATCAGCGTTGGTTCGACGCAATCACCGCTGCAGTCGACGCCTTCGAAGCGAACGCTGCCGAAATGATCCGCACCTACGAAGAGTCGGTCGACGGATTTCCCCTGACTGAACGAGTCATCGAAATGGAAATGGTGATCTGACCATGGATCTCACAGAATCAATCGCGCCGCGATCTGACCAGCTCAACGCAGAAGACCTCCTCGCCGGCCCGCGCATAGTCACGGTGGAGAAGGTCACCAAGGGTTCATCTGAGCAGCCGGTCAACATCCACCTTGTGGAGTTCCCTGGCCGTCCGTTCCGACCCAGCAAAACCGTTCGACGAATCCTCGTTGCAGCTTGGGGCGCAGAGGCTTCTGCATACGCCGGCAGAAGGATGTCGCTGTACCGCGATCCTGCCGTCAGGTTCGGCGGTCAGGATGTCGGCGGCATTCGCGTCAGTCATATGTCGCACATCAGCAAGCGACTCACGCTGGCACTCACCGTCACCCGGGGCAAGCGCGCGCCGTACAACGTGGACCCGCTGCCTGACGGTCCACCGGTGATTACGACTGAGCAGGCCGACGACATCGCGGCACTCATCGCTAACGCAGCTGACAAGTCCGAACTCGACGCGATCAGCGCACAGCTCAAGACATTCGATCTGGCCGACCATCGTGGTCGTCTGCTCGAGCTCTGGACAGCGCGGCTCGCCGAGATTGGCACCGAAGGTCAGATCCCGCTGACACCCGACTCCTGAAAGGACTTGGCATGGAGACCGAGAAATGCCCGGTCTGCTGGCGATGGATCGCGGTCAGCAGCTCGTGGCGCATGAGGCAGCACGACGACACGGCAGGCAATCCGTGCCTGATGTCGGGACATGAAACCCCACCCGAGATGAGTAGGTCGGCGTAAATGGAGTGGTTCGCACTGTCGTCGAAGTACTACATCGACCTCGACGACGAAGGTGTTTCCGAGAAGGCGCAGACCCTTCTCACGCGGATCTGCGGGTACATCGCCGACAACGAAACGTCCGGATATATCGCAAAAAGTGCGCTGAAAAAGCTCGGTTTGTCGTCCGTTTCTCGGCGAACTGATGAGCTGATTCGTGAACGAATCATCGTCGAAACTGAGGACGGTTTGGGGTACGACGTACCGGCCTGGTTCAAGTGGAATGAGGCACTGGAACGCCTGGTCAGGAAGAGAAAGGCGGATCGGGATCGGATCGCGGACAAGCGTCGACAGACCCAAAATGTCGCGCGACTGTCGCAAAATGTCGCAGAACCACATAGACAGTTACATAAAGAGATAACTGAAGTTGTAGAGGTATCTCACCTAAGTAGCACGCGAGAAATCGACGCTCCCTCGATCGAATCTTCGGAGTTGGGGCCGCGGTGCGAACGGCATCTCACCGACCCGAATCCGCCTCCGTGCCGCGGCTGCGCCGACGCCAGACGAACCCTCGAAGCCACTGCAGCGCAGGAGGCGGCCGACTGGCAGCGCATCAAGTCCGAAGCCGCGCGACGGCGAGCGGAACTCATTCAGGAATCCATCGACGAATGCGGAATGTGCGACGACCGCGGCTACTTCGGGACCACCGTCTGCAACCACGATCCGAACATCGTCGACACAGCCAAGCGCGGCATGGCTCAAGTCCGCGCAGTCCTCGCCAAGAACGCGAAACAAGCAGCAGGCAAGCAAGCCCCCTAACCCCACCCTGTTCGTGCGCCACCGTTGCGCACGGCCCCAGCAATCAAGGACTGGATATGGCTAACGAACCCGAACTGTTCACCAAACTTTCGATCTGCAACGCATGCGGCGCGATCGTCGTCAACGAAAACCACCACAAGGCATTCCACGAACAGATCGTCAAGGCATTCGAGGACCACGCCGAGGCCATCAAGAAGGTGGCGAAGAGCCGATGACGAACACAGCCACACTTCACCTCCCGTACACAAAACCGCCGCTGTCCATGAACGACGGCGGAAWCACCAAAGGCGCCCGATTCGCAAAAGCGCGAGTGATCAAGCAACTTCGCTCCGACATCGTGAAACTCGCAGTCGCAGCACAACTCCCGAAAGACGTCGCACACCTCACCGCGACCCTGCACTACCAACCACGAGACAACCGAGCACGCGACACCGGAAACCTCATGGCAACCGTCAAAGCCCTCGTCGACGGACTCACACCCCACCGAGTCGTAGAAACCAAGCGCGGCACCAAAGTCCACGTCGGCTACGGCATGGTCGCCGACGACTCGAGCCGCATTGTCTCGACACCCGAACCAGTCATCCACGACGCAGTCAAAGGCCAACCACCCGCACTCTGGCTCGAAATCGAATGGAGCACGAAATGACCATCGTCAAAATCGTCGTCGTCTCACCGATGGGTGACGTCGAAGTCGAGCAAAGAGACCCCGTCCAACAATTCGGCACCGACACCGACTTCAACCGAGCGAAGGTCGCGAAGACACTCGCCAAAGCAATCGCCCAAATCCACGCCGCATACGGAATCGAGGAGAGCTCATGACCGACATCAAGATCACTCCGAGTCCATACGGAACTTGGGAGTACATCCCTGCCGGCGGTATGGCACTCACCGCCGAACAGGTGGAAGACGTGAAGATCGTGCTTGGTCAGTTGGAGCGCGGCGGACCAGCGTTTGAGGCTGCACACGAACGTCTCCGCGCCCTGTTCCCGGCAACTGAACCCGCAGAGGAGCGTTGCCAGTCCGTGAGCATCTTCCGCGAGCGCTGCGCCCTGGTGCCCGGACATGACGGCCGGCATGCGGCGAACGGCTGCGCCTGGGGCTACCCACCCGCCCCTGCCGAACCCGCCGAGGAGGAGACGAAAGCGGAGGGGCCGTGCACGGGCGGTGGGGACATGCATCCGTGCGTGCTCCCCGCTGGACATGCCGGCGTCCACGCCGACAGCAGAGGTCTCAGGTGGCAGAATCCCGCTTCCTCGCCGGTTGTCCCTGCCCCCACCGAAACCGGACCGTGGCAGACATGCGGGCATGTACCAATCGGGATCGTATTCCGCAGCAAAGACCGACACCCAGCCTTCACCTGGGTTAACGAGGGCGGCTCGTTGTTGAGCGTTCGAAACGAATGTGAGGACGGGCATTTCAGCGACGGAGAGCATTGCCTCCCGTCGATGGTGGACGAGAACTTCGCCCCGTTCGTTGCGGCCGAGGAGGGGTGAGCATGAGTGTGGACATACTTGATCCGGCGAGTCATTGCTACCGGGAAGACGGCTGCGCCGAACATCAAACGATTCTGACCGATGAGAATTGCTGCTGCTGCGGATTGCCCGCGAGCGACCACACCGGTTGCGACTGCGAGGAATTGGTGTCCTCGTGACTGGGGTGGATGTTGAGCACACGAAAGCGCAACTGGCGGATGTGCGTGTGGTTCTCGCGCCGAGCCGTGTAAGCCTTGCGGTCCCGACGGCAAGTCCGATGGATGCAGCACGGCAGGCGCTCAACATCGCCACCGCCCTGGTTGCGGCTGTCGAGCGAGTCCAAGCACTGCACACGCCATACCCGTCGCCCTCGGACCAGACCTACTGCCGTGAGTGCGCCGAAATAATGCCCTGCCCCACCCGACAAGCATTGGAGACACCGTCATGAGTCGTCCAGGTTGGGAGAAGAGATTCTGGTCGAAGGTAGAAAAGACTGCGACATGCTGGAACTGGACCGCGTACATATCCGAACGAGGGTATGGAAGGTTCAAGCATGAAGGTCGCATGTGGCCGTCACACCGACTGGCCTACCGAATTGCCAACGGCAGCATTCCAAACGGCATGTACATCGATCACGAATGCCACAACAGGACATGCGTCAACCCAAGTCACCTCCGGGCGGTCACGCCCAAGGGGAACGCCGAAAACCGATCTGGAGCACAGGCCAACAGTAGGTCCGGCATTCGCGGCGTCTATTGGGACGAACGCCTCGGCCTTTGGCTCGCTCAAGTCAGACATCACGGCCTTGCTATCCGAGTTGGCGAATACAAGACAGCCCAAGAAGCGGACGCCGCCGTTACCGCGAAGCGCAACGAACTGTTCACCTGTAACGACAGCGATAGGAAAACAGCATGAGCGAGAACGATCGTCAAGAGTTGGTCGAATATCCCCGAGAGGTGCGCGACGCCTGCCCGTTCTGTGCCAGACGCCGGGCCGTCGAATTCACACCTTCCGAATTTGACCATGCGGTGATGCAGTTCGAACCGCTCAACCCTGTGACGCTGGGACACATGTTGTTCGTCCCGAGCAACCATGTCGAGCACCGCAACGGGGACTGCTACACCAACGCCCACGCTCGCCGAGCTATATGGGCCGCGCACGCGTACGCCATCGGTCGAGACGAAGACTTCAATCTGATTACCTCGTCGGGAAGTGCGGCGACACAAACGGTCGATCACGTTCACATTCACTACGTTCCGCGTAGGGCTGGCGACGGTCTGCATTTGCCGTGGACTGGGCAGGTGTCGTCGTGACCGGATGCACGCTGATTGGCTGCACGGATCCGAGG
>NZ_JBFUBU010000076.1:0-13444 GCF_056405595.1 Polaromonas sp. P1_G1 | reverse complement strand
GAGTTTGCGCGAGACCCCGCCGTAGTCGAGCACCGCAGGTTGCCCGAAGCGAAGCGTAGGGACCCAGACTGCGGGTCGCCTTTTCTTTGGTGACTTTCTTTTGGCGAAGCAAAAGAAAGTTACTTGCTGCCGGGCAACCCCMGGCCAGCCACCCTCAGCAGCGAGCGCCCCGCCGGAGCAAGACCGGCCTCAACAAAAGCCGTTTGTCGCCTGGGGCACACGCAGTCGCCCCCTCGACTGCTAGCATCCCGGCAATGAACCGCCGCCACTTCCTAGCCGCCACCACCCTGGCCTTGACCGGAGACTTCGCAATGGCAGATCTCCCCAAAGTAGCCTCCCTGGACGACGCCCTCCGCTGGCTGGACACGCTCGACAAAGCGGCCGGCGTTAAAACCACGGGCCAGTGGCCCATGGTTTCGGTGCTGGAGCACATGGCGCAAAGCGTGGAGATGAGCCTGGACGGTTTTCCGCAGCCCAAAAGCGCATTCTTTCAAAACACGGCTGGCGCGGCAGCGTTTGCTTTTTTCAAGTGGCGCGGGCAGATGAGCCACAGCCTCAGCGAGCCGATCCCCGGCGCGGCGGTCCTGCATCGCGATGGCGACTGGCGGCCCGCCTCTGCGCGGCTGCGTGCCGCCATCGAGCGTTTCACGCGCCACCAGGGCCCGCTCAAGCCGCACTTTGCCTACGGCGCGCTTGACAAGGCCGACTTCTCGCGGGCCCATGCTTTTCACATCGCCAACCACCAGGACGAAATCGTCGTAGTGGCGCGCTAGCTTAATTGCCGCGTCTTCATCAAGGGGCGGGACTGCCGGTTCGCGTGCCGCGTTTCTTCTTTGCCTGGTTTTTCTGCCGGCTCTCGAGCAAAGCCAGCAGCCGGTGTTCGGCGGCGTAAAGGCGGCGCAGTTTTTTGCCGGACTCGAGCTGCGGCCACAGCGCCGCCATCGCGGGTTCGTCGTGGGCCAGGCGGCCGCCCAGCTCCAGCACGGCCGGGTGAATATAGGATTTTTTGCAGACCGCCGGCGTGTTACCCAGCAGCCGCGCCACTTCCTGCAGAACTGCTTTGGCGCTGAAGCCGCCTTTGGCCGCCGCGTCGCCCTTTCCGCCTTTTTCGCCGCTTGCGCCGCAGGCCAGGCGCGTGAGTTCCAGCGCCTGCACCGTGCCATGCCAAGTGCGGAAATCCTTGGCGGTGAAACGTTCGCCGTCGGCCTTCCCCCGGCCTTGCGCGATTTCCGCCAGGTAGTCGTTGACGTCGCCCGAGCCCACCGCGCGCAGTTCGCCGGCCTCATCCTCGTACTGGAACAGCAACTGCCCCGGCAATTGCTGGCAGCGCCGCACCACGGCCGCCACCTTGGGGTCGTCCACTTTCAGGTCCTGCATCACGCCGCTTTTGCCGCGAAAGCGCAGCTGCAGGGTCTTGCCGCGCACGCCGGCATGCGGGTTGCGCAACGTGGTCAGGCCGTAGGAGCCGTTGTCGCGCGTGTACTCGTCGTTGCCCACGCGCACAAAGGTGGTGTCGAGCAGGCGCACCAGCGTCGCCAGCACCAGGCTTCGGCTCACGGGCGCATTGCGGCGTGGCGCCAGGTCGCGCGCGACCCGGGCGCGTATGCGCGGCAAGGCCTTGCCGAAGGACAGCAGCCTTTCGAACTTGCTGTCGCCACGCAAGGCTTGCCAGTCGGCGTGGTAGCGGTACTGCTTGCGGCCGCGCGCGTCATAGCCCGTGGCCTGCAGGTGGCCGTTGGGCCGGGGGCAGATCCAGACCCGCGTGTAGGCCGGTGGGATCGCCAGCTTGTTGATGCGGCGGATTTCTTCCGGGTCCTGGATCCATCGGCCGGCGGCGTCGCGGTAGCGGAAACCGCTGCCGCGTTTGACGCGCGCGAGGCCGGGCATGTCGTCGCTGACATACACCAGGCCCGAGCCTTTGAGTTCGGGCGCCGCAGCGGCTTTCGCGACGGGTAGGCTGGCGGAAGGAGAGGGCGTTGGGCCGCGGGGCATAGGCCTGCATTGTGCGAAGCGCCGCGAGGCCCAGGCTGTAGGACCCAGCCGCTTTGCGCGGCGGGCCGGAAGCGGCTTAAAACAGCTGGTCGGTGGTGTTGGCTTCGGTGCCCTCAGAGGGGCTCGCAGGCTTTTTCTCGTCGGGCAGCGGCACTTCGTCGGCGCGCGCCAGGGTGGCCGCGCGCACGCCCAGCAGGCGTAGTTTCTTCTCGAGCGGCACGCGCTTGAGGCACTGGCCGGCCAGGCGGCGAATGGTGGCGCCGTCGTCGGTGTAGCTGTCAGCGGTCTGGTCGCGCGTGGCGATCTTGAAGTCGTCGTAGCGCAGCTTGATGCCTATGGTTTTGGCCACATAGCCCTTGCGCTGCAGGTCTTCGCCCAGCCGAACGCAGAGGTCGGTGAAGATGGCGCCCAGCTCGGCCTTGTTGCGCACCGCGTGCAGGTCGCGGTCGAAGGTGGTTTCGCGGCTCATGCTGACCGGTTCGCTCTCGGTCACCACCGGCCTGTCGTCGCGGCCCCAGGCGGCCTCGTGCATCCAGGCGCCGGTGGCCTTGCCGAAGTTGTCCACCAGCCAGCCCGGGTCCTGTGCGGCCAGCTCGCCTATGGTGTGGATGTGCAGCTTCGCGAGTTTCTCGCCGGCCTTGGGGCCTATGCCGTTGATCTTGCGCACGTGCAGCGGCCAGATCTTTTCCTGCAGGTCGGATTCATAGACGATGGAAATCCCGTTGGGCTTGTTGAACTCGCTGGCCATCTTGGCCAGCAGCTTGTTGGGCGCCACGCCGACCGAACAGGTCAGGCCGGTCTTCTCAAAAATCGCCTTCTGGATCAGCCGCGCCAGTACGCGCCCGCCCTCGCGCTGGCCGCCCGGCACGTCGGTGAAGTCGATGTAGACCTCGTCCACGCCACGGTCCTGCATCAGCGGCGCGATGTCGGTGATGGTGCTTTTGAAGAGCTGCGAGTACTTGCGGATTTCCGAAAAGTCCACCGGCAGCACGATGGCCTGCGGGCACAGCTTGGCGGCCTTCATCATGCCCATGGCGGATCCCACGCCGAACTGCCGCGCCGCATAGGTGGCCGTGGTGATCACGCCGCGGCCCACATAGTCTTTGAGCAGCGGAAAGCTTTCAACCGGGATGAAGCGCAGCGCGCGCTCGCCCTGCGCGGCACGCAGCTCTTCGTCGACCTTGCGCCAGCCGCCGCCTATGACCACGGGCAGGCCCTTGAGCTGCGGGTAGCGCAGCAACTCAACGGACGCGAAAAACGCGTCCATGTCGAGGTGGGCAATGCGGCGGATCTTGGATGCGGGGGAAGGGGGCGGGGCGCTCACCCGGCAAGCATAGCAATTCGCAACAGCCTGGGCGCGGCCGCCCCGACACGATTTGGCCCTATTTGGCCCGCGCAGCCGCAGGGCTCGTGCACTCCGGCTACGACAACAAGCGCGGCTGCAGGCAAATATTTCCGCTGCTATTTTCTTAGGGGACTTCTAAAATCCCGCCTTTGCCCAAAAACAGCGCAAGCCTGCCCATGAAGCGACCCAGCCTGCACCCCACAACAAGACGAGGAAAAGACGCAATGAAGCGATGGATCAAATGGACCGCCGGTGTGGTGGGTGTCATCGTGCTGCTGCTTGGCGGCACGGCCGTGGTCGGAAGCCAGATGGCCGAAAGCAAAAGCCAGCGGCAGGTCAAGGTCAGCGTGCAGCCGGTGGCCATCCCAGCCACCACCCAGGCGTTGGAGCGCGGCGCCTACCTGTACAACTCGCGCGGCTGCGCCGACTGCCACGGCGCCGGCGGCGCGGGCCGTGAATTCATGAACGACGGCAAGGGCATGCGTCTGGCCGGCCCCAACATTAGCCCGGGCGAAGGCAATGTGGTGGCGCGCTACACACCTGAAGACTGGGTGCGTACCCTGCGCCACGGCGTCAAGCCCGACGCCCGCCCGGTCTTCATCATGCCCAGCGAAGACTACAACCGCCTGACCGACGAAGACCTGGGCGCGCTGGTCGCCTACGTCAAGGCTCTGCCTCCGAAAATCGGCGGCACCGCTGTGCTGGACCTGCCCCTGCCGGTGCGGGTGCTCTACGCCTTTGATGCCATCAAGGACGCCGCCCAAAAAATCGACCACACCCTGCCGCCCGCCAAACCGATTGCCGAAGGCGTCAATGCCGCGCACGGCGCTTACGTGGCCAATATGTGCATAGGCTGCCACGGCGCGACCTTGGCCGGCGGCAAGATTCCCGGCGGCCCGCCCGACTGGGCGCCCGCCGCCAACCTGACACCTGGCCAAGGCAGCGCCATGCCGCGCTACAAGGACGCGGGAGCCTTTGTCGCCATGCTGCGCAGCGGCAAGCGCCCCGACGGCTCGCCCATCACCGTGATGCCCTTCGAGTCGCTGCGCGCGCTCAACGATGTTGACGCACAGGCGCTGTATGCGTATTTGCAGACGGTGCCGGCCAGACCTTTCGGGCAGCGGTAAGCACGCGTAAACGGCCGCCGGAGGCCGTCGCGCTCTGGCATCATGGCCGGCTTGCCAATCCCTCTTTTCGAAAGTCAACGCCATGCCCTCCCATGCCACCGGAAGTTTTGAAGTCAATCTTGTGCCGCAATCACTGGCGAATGCCGACGCCGGCCCGCTGATGGGGCGCCTCTCCATCAACAAGACTTTCAGCGGCGACCTGCAAGCCACCAGCCAGGGCGAGATGCTGAGCGCCGGCACGGCCGTCAAAGGCTCGGCCGGTTATGTCGCGATGGAACGCGTGACCGGCACGCTGCACGGCAAAAGCGGCAGCTTTGTGCTGCAGCACAGCGGCACCATGAACCGCGGCGCGCCGCAGTTGAGCGTCAGCGTGGTGCCAGATTCAGGGACCGATGAACTCACGGGCCTGAGCGGCACGCTGAGCATCCAGATTGCCGACGGCAAACATTCGTATGCGATGGAGTATGAGATTGCGCCGCGGGCTTGAGATGGCGGACTAGCCTTGGCCCGCCTTCATCGGTTCTGGTTTTCTTTCGAAGGCCTTCCGTGCTTTTCCGTATTGAACGTCGGCTGCGGCGTAACAGCCTATACCTATGACGATGCGCTTCAAATACTCAAAGACCGGGTGTTTGCGCAATCGTTGCCCGCCTGCTCGGTGGTTGAAGATATTGACATCAGCACGCTGGACGAGAACCAGGTCCGGCCCAATATGGGTGTGGTGACACAGCGCGGCGTATGGTTTCCGCTGGGTTACTAAGCGCTCCTGAGTACATCAGGCAAGTGCGATAAAAAATATTTTTGGCAATTCCGTTTGCCGCGATGCGCACACTAATACGCACGCTATTTCTTCGTAAGCTCGCACAAATAAATACTGAGAAGGTATTCAATTCAGATGGACGCTGAATTGAAATCGCTTTCGCCGCGGCACATGCCGGCGGGATTCTGCCAGAAGCCTGTGAAATTGATAAGCGCGAAATTTTTGGGGCGGAAGATTTCGTTGCCTCATATGCACACTCAAGATTTTCTTCCTGCAGATGGAGGGTGACAGGCGCAATGCCCGTCACTAGACTGCGGACTCATTTGCGCGGCTCGCGCGCGATCAATAAGAGCAGCAAGAATAAATCGACGAGGGACCCAATGAGCTTGTTCCATCAAGCGCTCGCACCAACGACGGTGCGGGCGAATCAACTGCGCTTGGTCGGCGCCGCCCTTGGCGGCGTGGAATCGGACCCAACACATCACAGGCGCGAGCCATTGAAATCGGCGCCATACCTCAGTCGTCAGTTCAGATTTTTCACCGCATGGCTGTTCGGCCTGGTGCTGCTGGCTTGCATGGCGCCAGCGCTGGCCGCGACGACGACAGCCAGCCCGCGGCTGGACTATTGCTGGACCAATGGAACTTCGGTAGGAAACAGCAATGCCGACATCTACGGAGACCGACATCTGGTGGGCAACTGTTTCGCAACGGTCAATGAGTTTTATGACGCGATGGTGTCGACGATTCAGCTCAACTACAACGCGGCCTATCCGGCGGGAAGGACCTGGCGGTGTGAGTATGGTGCTTGCTATGGTGTCACTTATGTCGTCTTCTCAACCTTTGCCAAGCAAGCATATGGTCAGATCTATGGTCAAGGTCAATATAACAATTGCCTGGAACCTTCGAGCCCGGCTGCGGCCAACAACAACGCCTATTGCGGTCTAAAGAGAACCGATACCACGACGGGCTCTGATGGCAGCGTGCAGGTTACGGACACTCATGATTTTGAACTCCATGCTTACGTGACCTTCTCCTGCCAGGATGCCCGCTTGGTCAGAACCGGGCCCAACCTGACCGCGGGCGCATGCGCCAACATTGTCGACAACTACCCGGGGTTGCAGGAATGCCCCGTTTGCGCCGGCAGACTCAATGGCGGCAGTTCGATTCAACCCATGACCGGTGCCAAGAAGGAGTTCGTTTCTACCGATCTGGCCATTGGAGGGCAGTCGCTTTTCCTCACCTACGACACCCTGCGCCAGATGACAGCCAAGGCGGACGGCTTGACGTCTGCCGCGCAGTTGAAGGACGCGCCCTCGTTTGGCCCTCTCTGGAGCAGCAGCTTTCACAAGCGCCTGAATGTCAAATCGGGAAGCGCCGGCATTGATGCATACCGAGGAGATGGGCGGCTTACCGGCTTCGGTTTGAGCGCACCCGGTGGCAGCTATGTACCCATGGCAGGTATCAATGACACCTTGACCGTCATCGCCGGTGGCTACCGGTTTTTCGATTCGACGTCCGGTGCGCTTGAAACCTACAACAGCGCGGGGCAGCTCACCGCCAGCGCCGACAAAAAGGGCAATACGCTCACGTTTACCTACAGCACAGCGGCGGGTGCCATCGCACCGGCAGCCGGCTACCTGACACAGGTGACTGACAACGGTGGCCGATCCATAGCCTTCAGCTACGTCCTGCCCGTGGGTGGCGTCGCTACGTCGGATGGTTTGATTTCCACAGTGACGAGTCCCGACGGCCGCACCATGACCGCCACTTACGATGGCAATAAAAACCTGGCCGCGCTGACCTGGCCGGATGGCAAGAGTCGTACCTTCCATTACGAGAACACAGGCTTGCCTTGGGCCCTGACCGGCAAGACAGATGAGAACAATGTGCGCCTGGCCACCTGGGCTTATGACACTGAAGGCCGTGCGATCTCCAGCAACGGCGCCCTGGGCACCGACCACTACAGCGCCACCTACGCCACACCACCGCAGGCCGTGATCACCGAAACCCTGGTCGTCGACAACCGGCTTAACTACGCCAACACCTATTACCGCAACCACACCTGGCAGGCGCCCACGGGCCTTCAGGTGACCGATGCTGCCGGCACAACGGCCAGCACCAACATCGTCATGCCCAACGGCTACCCCATCCTGGCCGGCATCTCGCAGGCGGCAGGCTCGGGTTCCCCTGCGGTCAGCAATGCTTCTACCTATGACGCACGCGGCAATCTGCTGTCTCATGACAACTTCCAGGGCGAGCGCACCTGCTACGCGTATGACGGCAAGAACCAGCAAATATCACGGGTCGAAGGCTTGGCCACCACGGTCGATTGCGCCACTGTGCTGGCTGTCGCGGCGAGCTTGCCTACGGGCGCGCGTAAATACACCACTAACTGGGACACTAACTGGCGGGTCCCCAAATTGACCACCCAGCCCGGTTCCATTACTACGCTGGTGTACCAAGGCCAGCCCGACCCCAAAAACGCCAGCGCAATCGCGAACTGCTCCCCCGCAGCAGCGCTTCCCAATGGCGCGCCTTTGAATCTGTTGTGTAAATCGGTGGTCGACGTGGCTGCAGGCACCAGCTTCAACGACCCCTCCGCTGGCAGCTCTGACGGCTTGATCGACAAGGTGGTTCTGTTGCTGCATGGGGAGGACGGTGCGGGCTCGCCTGTCATTGCGGACAGTAGTTCGTATATGAAGAGCTATTCCAGCAGAGCGGCCAATCCAAGGGTCACGGCAGCGCACAGCAAATTCGGCGCCTCATCCATAAGCCTGGACAGCACCACGAATACCGTAAGTGGTAGTGCCTACGGCTATGGCCCCGACAACACACTCAAGCTGACCGGTGACTTCACTATCGAGATGTTCGTAAAGCTGAATGCACAGGCAAATCCGGCCATGATCATATTCGGCTGGGGTGGTGACCCTGGTTCCAATCAAGCCACCGGCCGGGTTGCGGTCGACTCAACCGGAAAACTCAATGCATACTGGACCGAGAGTTATTGGGCCAACAACCGCTCCATCACCGGCCCCGTCATCACTACAGGCGTGTGGCACCACGTTGCGCTGAGCCGCGGCAACGGCAACTGGATCATGCACCTTGACGGGGTGCAGGCTGGCGCCACGGTGTACCACAACAACTCGGATTCGTTTGCCTACGGGCGTTTCGAACTGGGTCGCCAGCAATTCAATGCGTGGGGATCCTTGAATGCTTACCTCGACGAGGTACGAATCACCAATGGCGTGATCCGGTACTGGGGGGCATTCACGCCGCCGACGCAGCAGTTTGGCGATCCGTTGAATCTCAACCCGTCGCAGCCCAAGGTGGCTGATGCCCATTACGCGAAGAATGTGTTGCTGCTACACGCCGACGGTGCCCATGGCTCCAAAGTCGTTGTAGACAGCAGTCCCCGAGCAGGTGCGGGTACGCTCATCCGGAACGCACAGATCAGCACCACGGAGAGCAAGTTTGGAGGGTCGTCCATATACATCCCCGGCTCGACTGACTATGGTGACCTTGGGATTGTTCCCGGAGACTATTCGCTCCCCGGGGACTTCACGCTGGAATTCTGGATGAAACCCGCCAGCACAACAGCCACTACGATCGCGGCCCGGCTTGGCGACAATGCTGTTTATGACGATTTTTACTTCGTAAATGATCGTCTCGTGCTGCAACGCAGTAGCGGCCCGTATTGCATATTCGGCGTAAGCCTTACCGGTTTGGCCAACACCTGGATCCATGTGGCTTATGTAAGGGTTGGCGGCACCATTTACACCTATGTCAACGGCCAAGCTGCCGGCAACTGCGCCTGGACCACTACCGTCGGTACCACCAACGGCATGATGTTCGGCTACAACAACACGTCCAATGCGGTTTACTACGACGACATTCGTGTGACCAAGGGGCAGGCACGCTACACGGCCGCATTTATTCCATCGGCCTACGCCGCACCCAATGTGGCAACGCTGTCGGCCGACGCGTCCACCGTCACCACCCAGTACACCTACGACGCCGCCGGTCGCATGCTGACCGCCAAGGACACGCTGAACCGTACGACAACCTACGCCTACTACACGGCGGCCGCCTTCAGCGGCACCGCGCCGAATGAAACAGGCCATGCGGCCGGCGACCTGCAGACCATCACGAGCCCGACCGACCATGTCACCCAGTTCACGCTGTACGACAGGGCGGGGCGCGTGCGCCAGATGGTCGATCCCAATGGCGTGGTCACTGACACGGCCTACACCCCGCGCGGCTGGACCAGCAGTGTCACGGTCACCCCGCCAGGCGGCACGGCCCGGACCACCAGCTATACCTACGACAACGCGGGCCAGATGACAGGAGCAACCCTGCCCGACGGCACCACCCTGGGCTACAGCTACGACGCCGCCCATCGCCTGACCGGCGTCACCGACGCCAAAGGCAACTCCGTCGCCTACACCCTCGACAACGCCGGCAACAAGACCGGTGAGCAGGTCAAGGACCCCTCGGGCAACCTGCAGAGAAATATCACGCGCGTTTATGACGCTTTGAACCGGATCCAGCAAGTCACAGGAGCGAGCAATTGATATCAGTGCAACATCTCAGCCGTCAAGGCCGAACTTTCGCAACATGGCTTTGCGGCCTGGTGCTGCTGACGTGCATGGCGCCGGTTTTGGCCGCGACGACGACACCGAGCCCCCGCCTGGACTATTGCTGGAACAACGGAACATCGGTCGGAAATTCCAATGCCGAGATTTATGGCGACCGGAATTTGCAGGAGAACTGCTTCGCGACGGCCAACGATTTTTTTGACGCGATGGTGGCGACCATCCAGGTCAACTACAGCGCGGCCTGGCCTGCGGGCAAAACGGGCCGGTGCGACATGGGTTCCTGCTATGACGCCACCTATGTCGTCACTTCGACGTTTTCCAAGCAGGCCTACGGCCAGGTGGCCGGCGTAGGCGGAAAACTCAACAATTGCGAGGAGCCGACCGTCCCGATCACTGCCGGCATCAGCACTTACTGCGGCCTCAAAAGAACCGACACCATGACCTGGTCTTGTTCCAGTTCCTCCTGCACGGGATGGGATGGGGTTGTGCAGGTAACTGATCACGGTGATTCCAACATGCTGGCTTATGTCGGCTACACCTGCCAGGATGCGCGCCTGATCAAAACCGGCACCAATAAGACGGCAGGTGCTTGCGCCAACATCATCGACATCTATTCAGGGTTGCAGGACTGTCCTGCGTGCCTCGGCCGGCTTAGCGGTAGCGGATCCATCTACCCCATGACGGGCGCCAAGCAGGAGCTTGTGCCGATCGACCTCAGCATAGGCGGGCAATCGCTCTACCTGACCTACGACACCCTGCGCCAGATGACGGCCAAGGCCGACGGCCTGGCGTCAGCCGCCCAGCTGAAGGACCTGCCCTCGTTCGGCCCTTTGTGGAGCAGCAGCTTTCACAAACGCCTGAACGTCAAGGTCGGCAGCGCAGGCATTGAGGCCTACCGCGGCAGCGGCCGCATCACCAGCTTCGGCCTGAATACGCCCAGCGGCAGCTATGTAGCCAATGCCGGCATCAATGACACCGTGACCGTGGTTGGCGGCAACTATCGCTTCTTTGATTCGGCGTCCGGTGTGCTGGAAACCTACAACAGCGCGGGCCGGCTCACCGCGTCCGCCGACAAGAAGGGCAACACCCTTACCTATACCTATAGCACCGCGGCGGGCGCCACCGCGCCGGCTGCTGGCTACCTGACACAGGTGACGGACAACATGGGCCGCGCCATCAGCTTCGGCTACACACTGCCCGTGGGTGGCACGGCCGCCTCCGACGGCCTGATTTCCACCATCACCGCGCCCGACGGCCGTACCATCACGGCTGCCTACGACGGCGCGAAGAACCTGACCGGCTTGACCTGGCAGGATGGCAAGGTCCGTACTTTCCAGTATGAGAACACCGGCCTGCCCTGGGCCCTCACCGGCAAAACCGATGAGAACAATGTGCGTCTGGCAACCTGGGCCTATGACACGGCAGGCCGCGCGGTCTCCAGCGACAGCGCACTGGGCACCGACCATTACAGCGCCACTTACGCCACGCCGCCGCAAGCCGTGGTCACCGAAACCCTGGTGGCCGGCACCTATTACCGCACCCACACCTGGCAGGCGCCCACGGGCCTGCAGGTGACGGATGCCACCGGCACCACGTCCAGCACCACGGTGGTAATGCCCAATGGCTACCCTGTGTTGGCCGGCATCACGCAGGCGGCGGGCTCCGGTTCCCCGGCGGCCAGCAATGCCTCGACTTACGACGCCAGCGGCAACCTGCTGTCGCACGACAACTTCCAGGGCGTACGCACTTGCTACGCCTATGACGCCCAAAACCGCGAGGTCACGCGCGTCGAAGGCCTGGCCAATACGGTGGCTTGCGCCACGGTGCTGCCGGCCACGGCCGTCATGCCGACCGGTGCGCGCAAATACACCACAAGCTGGGACGCCAACTGGCGCGTGCCCAAGGCAACCACCCAACCGGGTTCCGTCACGACSCTGGTCTACCAGGGCCAGCCCGATCCCAAGAACGGCGGAGCGGCAGTCAGCTGCTCGCCCGCTGCCGCGCTGGCCAACGGTGCACCCCTGAACCTGCTGTGCAAATCGGTGGTCGAGATGGCGAGTGGCGCCTACTTTGACAACCCGTCAGCCTCTGGCGGCGATGCCCTGATCGACAAGGTGGTACTGCTGCTCCACGGGGAGGACGGCAATGGCTCGCCGGTGGTCGCGGACAGCAGCACTTACAGGAAAAGCCAAACCAGCAAGTGGGGTTATGCCTCTGCCACCAGCGCCCAGAGCAAATTCGGCACGGGCTCCATCAGCCTGGACAGCGCGAGCGGCGGTGCTTTCGGCTTCGGCCCCGACAACACCCTCAAGATCACCGGCGACTTCACCATTGAAGGGTTTGTGAAGCTCAACGCGCCGACCGGGGCTCGGACCATTTTCGGCTGGGGCGGAGACCCCTGGTCGTCCGAAGCGACCGGCGCTGTTGCCGTCGACGGATCCGGGAATCTGTATGCGACCTGGTCGGGCGGCGGCACCATCAACGGCCCCGCCATTTCGACCGGAGTGTGGCACCACGTGGCGCTGAGCCGCAGCAACGGCACCTGGGTCTTGCACCTGAACGGTGTGCAGGCCGGTGCCACCGTGGTTTCCAATAATTCGAATGCGTTTAACTATGGACGTTTTGAATTGGGGCGCGGCACCTATATGACCTATGGGAACCTCAATGGCTACCTTGATGAAGTCCGGGTTACGAACGGTGTTGCGCGGTATAGCGCCGCCTTTACCCCGCCGGCCCAGCAGTTTGGCGATCCCCTGGACCTCAATCCCGCGCAGCCCAAGGTGGCGGACGCCCACTACGCAAAAAATATATTGCTGCTGCACGCCGACGGTGCGAATGCTTCCAAGGCCATTGTCGACAGCAGCCCGCTGGCGGCCACTGGCACGCTCAAGCGAAATGCGCAGATCAGCACTGCGCAGAGCAAGTTTGGTGGTTCGTCCATCTATATACCTGGCTCGACCGACTACGGCGACTACGGCAACCTGGCCGGCGATTTTTCGCTCCCCGGGGATTTCACGGTCGAGTTCTGGATGAAGCCCACCAGCACGGGGGCCAATACGATTGCCCTGCGGCTTGGTGGTGGTGGCGCGCCTTATCACGATTTCTGGTTTGGAAGCGACCGTCTTGTGATGAGCAAGAGCAGCGACGGAACCTATTGCATGACGGGCGGCGGCCTGGGCAATCTGGCCAATACCTGGATTCATGTGGCCTACGTCAGGATAGGCGGCACCCTGTACAGCTATGTCAACGGCGCACAGGTGGGCAACTGCGCCTGGACCGGCACCGTCGGCAATACCAACGGCATGGCCTTCGGCTACAACAACTCGTCCAATGCCGTCTACTACGACGACATCCGCGTGACCAAGGGGCAGGGGCGTTACACCGGCACGTTCATACCCTCGGCCTATCCCGCACCCAATGTCGCAACGCTGCCGGCTGATGCATCGACGGTGACGACCCAGTACACCTACGACGCCGCAGGCCGTATGCTGACCGCCAAGGACACGCTGAACCGCACCACGACCTACGCTTACTACACGGCGGCGGCCTTCAGCGGCACGGCGCCCAACGAAACCGGCCACGCGGCCGGCGACCTGCAGACCATTACGAGCCCAACAGGCCATGTCAC
>NZ_JBFUBU010000075.1:0-13795 GCF_056405595.1 Polaromonas sp. P1_G1 | reverse complement strand
TGCTGGCCGGGGTCGCCCGGCGGCGACTCACTTTTCTTTGCTTCGCCAAAGAAAAGTAAGCAAAAGAAAGGCGACCCGCAGTCTGGGTCCCTACGCTTCGCTTCGGGCAACCYGCGGTGCTCGACTACGGCGGGGTCTCGCTAAACTCGCTACGCTGCGCTTCGCTCAGACAACGCGATCCCTGATCCGCCTACGTCTGCGCTCCTCGGCCCAGCCAGGACGGGGCAATCGGGAGCGGGGACAGAAGACAAATACCAAAGAACAAACCAAGACAAACAAGGACTCGCCATGGCGATTTAGCGAGACCCCGTCTGGACCGAGCACCGCAGGTTGCCCGTAGCGAAGCGGAGGGACGCAGCAACCAGGGTCGCCTTTTCTTTTGCTTACTTTTCTTTTGGCGAAGCAAAAGAAAAGTGAGTAGCCGCCGGGCTACCCCCGGCCAGCAGTCCTCAGCAGAGAGCACAGAGGACAGAGCGCGGAAGGCCGGCGCAAGACCCGGGCAGCCGCCCTCAGCAGAGAGAACAGACCCCCCAAACCTCAATTCCGAAAACAGAGTGGTGAATCCCCACCTGTTTCAGGTAATCACTTTCAACCTTTCTCCTTACAGTTTTCCCCAAAGACCGTCTTTGCCGACAACCGGCGGCCCGCCCCCTGCACGGCGCGACCGCCAGCCAGCCTTTCTTGCAGGCGCCGCCCAGCGGCAGCCACGGGAAGGGCCGGTGGGCAAGACAGGCCGGTGCCACTCAGAGCCCCACGAGACAACCCTAGCCACAACCGGATCGACCATCGCCATGCCAGAAAACAAATACCTCGTCAGAGCGCCGCTGCTGGACCCCAAACAACAGGTGGCAGGCTACAGGCTGGCCTGGCAGGGTTCGGCCCCTACCGACGCGCGGGAAGACGTGCGCCAGCTGCTGGACTTTGTGGGTGAGCGGGCCCAGGCGGCCGAACTCGGCCTGCTGTTCCTTGATGCCGATCACGGCGTGCCGCCGGGCGGGCTGTCGGTCGGCCAGGCGCCCGCGAATACCGTGCTGATGCTGGACTGTGCCGACCTGGCGGAAGACTGCCTGGCCGGTATGGCCTCGATGCGCGAACAAGGCCTGCGCCTGGCGCTGCGCGGCGCGGACCTGGCGTTTATGGAAGCGCATGCCGAAACCCTGGTGCCGCTGGCCACGCACCTCGAGCTGCCGCTGGGCCACCCGGATTTTGCGGCGCTGAGCAACCTGGCGAAGCAGGCCGAACCGCCGCTGGCCGTGGTGGTGCAGGATTTCCCGGGCTGGCGTGAGTTCGACATGTCGGCCGCGCACGGCGTGGGCGGCTTTTTCCAGCAGCTGTGCACCACGCCGCGCCCCCAGAACAACGCCGGGGCCTTGAGCCCGCAGGCGATTTTTATCCTGCAGCTGATGCAGATGGTGCAGGAAAACGCCGACGTGCGGCACATCGAGGGCGTGCTCAAGCGCGATGCGGCGCTGTCGTACAAGCTGTTCCGTTACATCAACTCGCCGGGCTTCGGCATCGAGGTCGAGATCGAATCGCTGCGCCACGCGGTGACCATGCTGGGCTACACCCCGCTGTTCCGCTGGTTGTCGGTGCTGCTGGCCACGACCAACACGGCCGGCTATTCACACGCGCTGCTGCAGGCCGCCATCGTGCGCGGGCGTTTTGCCGAGCTGCTCGGCAAGGACCTGCTGCCGCGCGCCGAGGCCGAGCACCTGTTTTTTGTCGGTATGTTCTCGCTGCTGGACCAGCTGCTCGGCATTCCGCTGGAAAAAGTGGTGAGCCAGATTTTGCTGCCCGAGCCGGTGGTGCAGGCGCTGGTCAGCCGCGAAGGGGTGTACGGGCCTTTCCTGCAGCTGGTGGAGGCGGGTGAGCAACGGAATGGGCGGATTGTGGAATTGGCTGAGGCGCTTTTCATGACGTCTACGCGCGTTAATCAAGCGCATCTGGCGGCCTTGGCCTGGGCACACACGGTCACCATTTAGGTGGGTTTACTCCTTCCCCCGCTGGGGGAAGGCTGGGATGGGGGCTCGCGGCGTTTGATGTTTCGCTGAGGTGTTTTGACGGCCGCTGGCCCCTACCCCCGCCCTCCCCCAACGGGGGAGGGAGCAAGAGCAGCCCCCTGCCCGAGCCTGCCGCTCAGCCATACCAAGAGAAGCGGGTGTTTTCTCACGCTTTTCGGCCCATGACGCAGAGCGCTGTCTTTGTACATTGATCACGTGTCATTTGCCTGCTGCCAAGGCGCGCGCGTCGTGCGTGCGATGACCTGAAAACCTATGAATACACCTCTGCATGGCGCAACGGCCTCGTCGGCCGGTCCGGATTTCCTCCTGACGGACCATGATTTTTCGAAAATCCGCACGCTGATCCACCAGCGGGCCGGCATTGCCCTGAGCACGCAGAAAAGGCAGATGGTCTATAGCCGGCTGGCGCGGCGCCTGCGCGAGCTGCGGCTGACGGAGTTCGCGACCTACCTGCGTTTCCTCGAGGCCGACCCGAACGGGGACGAATGGCAGCAGTTCACCAATGCGCTGACCACCAACCTGACGGCCTTCTTCCGCGAAGCCCACCATTTCCCGGTGCTGGCCGAGCATGCGAAGAAATGCCCCAAGCCGCTGAGCGTCTGGTGCTCGGCCGCCTCCACGGGCGAGGAGCCGTATTCGATTGCCATGACCTTGATCGAGGCGCTGGGCGATCGCGCCGCGGGCGCCGCCGCCAGCGTGATGGCCACCGACATCGACACCCAGGTGCTGGCCAAGGCACAGGCCGGCATCTTCACGATGGAGCAGGTCAGCAAGCTCTCGCCAGTGCGGCTCAAGCGCTTTTTCCTCAAGGGCGCGGGCGCGCAGGCCGGCAAGGTGCGGATCCGGCCCGAGGTCGCGGCCATGGTGAAGTTCGAGCAGCTGAACCTGCTCGACGCCAAGTGGGCATTGCGCGAACCTTTCGACGCGATCTTCTGCCGCAACGTGATGATCTATTTCGACAAGCCAACGCAGGGCCGCATCCTGCAGCGATTCGCGCCGCTGATGAAGCCGCACGGCCTGCTGTTCGCCGGGCATTCGGAAAATTTCTCTTTCGCCGGCGACATCCTGCGGCTCAAGGGCCAGACGGTGTACGAGTTGGCCGCGCCCGGCGCTAAAGCCGACAAAGCCAGGGAAGCCGCGCCATGACCACGGCGCACCGGGAGACGGTGGCCACCCACCATTATTTCGACCGCGAGTTCGGCATCTCCGCGGTCAAGCTGCTGCCCGGGGAATACTTCGTGACCGCCAGCGACATGGTGCTGACCACCGTGCTGGGCTCCTGTGTCTCGGCCTGCGTGCGCGACACCACGGCCGGCATAGGCGGCATGAACCATTTCATGCTGCCCGAAGACGCCGACCCGTCCTCGCGCGGCGCGGCCGCCTCCATGCGCTACGGCGCCTACGCCATGGAGATGCTGCTCAACGAACTTTTTAAAGCCGGCGCCCGGCGCGAGCGGCTGGAGGCGAAAGTCTTCGGCGGCGGTGCGGTGCTGGCCAACATGACCTTGCTCAACATCGGCGAGCGCAATGCCGACTTCGTGCTGCGTTATCTGCAGATGGAACAGGTGCGCGTGGCCGCCCAGGACCTGCGCGGCAACTACCCGCGCCGCATCAACTACTTCCCGGCGAGCGGCAAGGTCACCATGCGCAAGCTGCGCCAGCAGGACGACGTGGCGCTGGTGCGCGACGAGGAACAGGCGCTGGCCGCCAACTTGAGCCGGCCGGCGCGCCGCAGCAGCGTCGAAATCTTCAACACCGACCTGGCCCGCAACGTGGCCAACAAGAATGCGTGGGCCCTATGAGCGTGAACAAGATCAAGGTGCTGTGCGTCGACGACTCGGCGCTGATCCGCAGCCTGATGACCGAGATCATCAACAGCCAGCCCGACATGGTGGTGGTGGCCACGGCCTCGGACCCACTGGTCGCGCGCGACCTGGTCAAGCAGCACAACCCCGACGTGATGACGCTGGACGTGGAAATGCCGCGCATGGACGGGCTGGAGTTCCTGGAAAAACTCATGCGCCTGCGGCCCATGCCGGTGGTCATGGTGTCCTCGCTGACCGAGCGCGGCTCGGAAGCCGCGCTGCGCGCGCTGGAGCTGGGCGCCATCGACTTCGTGACCAAGCCGCGCCTGGGCATACGCGACGGCCTGCTGTCCTATACCGACCTGATCGCCGGCAAGATCCGCATCGCGGCCGCCGCCAAGTTGCTGCCGGCCCGGCGCCCCGCGCCCACGGGCGGCGCGGGCGGTGGTGAGGCGCCGATGCTGCACAGCCCGCTGCTGAGCACCGAAAAACTCATCATCATCGGCGCGTCCACCGGCGGCACCGAGGCGATACGCGAAGTCTTGCAGCCTCTGCCACCCGACAGCCCGGCCATCCTGATCGCCCAGCACATGCCGGCGGGGTTTACCAATTCCTTTGCCCAGCGGCTCAACGGCCTGTGCCGCATCAAGGTGTCCGAAGCGGTGCACGGCGAGCGTGTGCTGCCCGGCCATGCCTACATCGCGCCGGGCGGTTTCCATCTGTCGCTCACGCGCAGCGGCGCCAACTACATGGCCCAGGTCGACCAGGAGCCGCCGGTGAACCGGCACCGGCCCTCGGTCGACGTGCTGTTTGATTCGGCCGCGCGCCATGCCGGCAAGAACGCCATCGGCGTGATCCTGACCGGCATGGGCCGCGACGGCGCCGAGGGCCTGATGCGCATGCGCCAGGCCGGCGCGCACACGCTGGCGCAGGACGAGGCCAGCTGCGTGGTCTTTGGCATGCCGCGCGAGGCCATCGCGCTGGGCGCGGTGAACGAGGTGGTGCCGCTGCAGGAGATGAGCCAGCGCGTGCTGGCCCACCTGCGCTCCTTCGGGGAGCGGGCGAACCGGGTGTAGTGATTTTTTGGGGGCTTCCGGCCGGCGCTCTTTTCAAGCGTGGCGCTTTCCGGATGACATGTGTTTGAGCGTTGATCGTGAATATTGGAGTGAGTGAAGTGGTTGATAAAAACATCAAAATCCTGGTCGTGGATGACTTCCCGACCATGCGCCGGATTGTCCGCAATCTGCTCAAGGAACTGGAATTCGTCAACGTCGACGAAGCCGAGGACGGCGCCGCGGGCCTGGAAAAGGTCAAGGCCGGCAACTACGGCTTTGTGGTGTCCGACTGGAACATGCCGAATATGGACGGCCTGGCCATGCTGCAGGCCATACGCGCCGACCCGCAGTTCGTGAAGCTGCCGGTGCTCATGGTGACGGCTGAGGCCAAGAAGGAAAACATCATCGCGGCGGCCCAGGCCGGCGCCAACGGTTATGTGGTCAAGCCCTTCACCGCCGTGACGCTCGAAGAGAAGATCAACAAGATCTTCGAAAAAATCGAGAAGGAAGGCGCCTGATATGTCGCAAGAAGCACATCAACATCCCGTGCTCCATGCGGCGGCAGCCGGCGATTCGGCCGAACAGCTGGTCAACCGCATAGGCCATTTGACGCGCCAGATGCGCGAAGGCATGCGCGAGCTCGGGCTGGACAAAAGCATCGCCCGCGCCGCCGAGGCGATCCCTGATGCGCGCGACCGCCTGAGCTATGTGGCGCAGATGACCGAACGCGCGGCCGAAAGGGCGCTCAACGCCATCGACGTGGCACAGCCCATCCAGGAAAATCTGTCCAAGCAGGCGACGGCGCTGGGCAAGCGCTGGGACGTCTGGTTCGACAGCCCGCTGGAACTCGATGACGCGCGTGAACTGGTCAAGGACACGCGAGGCTACCTGGCCGAGGCGCCGCAGCAGGCCAGCGCCACCAACGCCCAGCTCATGGAAATCATGATGGCCCAGGACTTCCAGGACCTGACCGGCCAGGTCATCAAGAAGATGATGGACGTGATCAAGGACATGGAGACACAGCTGCTGCAGCTGCTGATCGACAACGCGCCGCCTGAGAAGCGGCAGGATGCGGGGCATGGCTTGCTGAATGGGCCGCAGATCAAGATTGGCAATGCCGATGCCGTCGATGGACAGGGGCAAGTAGACGACCTGCTCGCCAGCCTCGGGTTCTGAGCCGCTCAAAACCCCTCCTGGCGTTGTTGTGGCCGCCTTGCCGTGCTGTAGCACTGTCTGCGGCGTCACGCCTAGCCAGGACCGCTGCGCTGGGGTTTGTGAGCAGCTCTTATTGCCAGAAGAACAGGCCTATCCCCGGCCTGTTTGCCGGATCACTTTGAAGACCTTTCTCCAATAATTCTCCTGACGGGGCGCCCCTTGCGCCCGACGCTGCGGAGTATGGATGGCGGAAGAAAGTGATCTCGAAAAAACCGAACCGGCCTCGCCCCGGCGCCTGGAAAAGGCGCGCGAAGAAGGCCAGGTCGCGCGGTCGCGGGAGCTTGTCACCTTTGTCATGCTCACCACGGGCGTGGGCGGCCTGTGGATGCTGGGCGAGATGATGGGCGGGCACTTCAACAGCGCCTTGCGCAACGGCCTGCAGTTCGAGCGCGCCTCGGCTTTTGACCCCGCGCACATGATGAACCAGGCCGGCGGCGCGCTGCTGCATGCCGCGCAGGCGCTGATGCCGGTGCTGCTGATGATGCTGGTGGCCGCGCTGGTGGCGCCCATGCTGCTGGGCGGCTGGCTGCTGTCGGCGCAGTCGCTGGCGCCGAATTTCTCCAAGCTCAATCCCATCGCCGGCATAGGCCGCATGTTCTCGGTCGAGTCGCTGGCCGAACTTGCCAAGACATTGCTCAAGTCCCTGCTTGTGGGCGGTGTCGCCTGGTGGGTCATCGCCGACGACCTGGGTGCCATCATGGGCCTGATGCGCGAGCCCGCGCATGCCGCGCTGCCGCACACCCTGCACCTGGTGGCGGTGAGCTGCGCACTGATCATCGCCTCGCTGCTGCTGGTGGCCGGCATCGACGTGCCTTACCAGCTCTGGAGCCACGCGCGCAAGCTGCGCATGTCGCGCGAGGACCTGCGCCAGGAGAACAAGGAGAGCGAGGGCGACCCGCACATCAAGGCGCAGATACGCCGGCAGCAGCAACAGATGGCCAAGCGCCGCATGATGGCCGAGGTGCCCAAGGCCGACATCATCGTCACCAACCCGACGCACTTCGCCGTCGCCCTGAAATACGTCGACAAGGACATGCGCGCGCCGCGCGTGATCGCCAAGGGCACGGACCTGGTGGCCCTGCGCATACGCGCCATGGCCGAGGAGCACAAGATCCCGGTGCTGGAAGCGCCGCCGCTGACGCGCGCGCTGTACCGCCACACCAAGCTCGGCGATGAAATACCGGCGGCGCTGTATTCGGCGGTGGCCGAGGTGCTGGCCTGGGCCTACCAGCTGCAACGCGCGGCCGAGGGCGGCGCCACGCCGCCGCGCGCGCCGCGCGACCTGCCGGTGCCTGAGTCGCTCGATCCGCAGGCCGCGCCTGCCGCACCGGCCCTGCTGGGGAGCGCCGCATGACGCTGGTCGACGACCTGATGCGGCTGCCGCGCCAGATGATGGCCGGCGGCAAGGGCAAGGGCCTGGCCGGCCCGGTGCTGATCATCCTGATCCTCAGCATGATGGTGCTGCCGCTGCCGCCGTTTTTGCTGGACCTGCTGTTCACCTTCAACATCGCGCTGTCCATCATGGTGCTGCTGGTCAGCATGTACACCATGAAGGCGCTGGACTTCGCGGCCTTCCCGGCCGTGCTGCTGTTCACCACCTTGCTGCGCCTGTCGCTCAACGTCGCCTCCACGCGCGTGGTGCTGATGGAAGGCCACACCGGGCCGGACGCGGCGGGCAAGGTCATCGAGGCCTTCGGCCACTTCCTGGTCGGCGGCAACTTCGCGGTCGGCGTGATGGTCTTCATCATCCTGGTGGTGATCAACTTCATGGTCATCACCAAGGGCGCGGGCCGCATCGCCGAGGTGGGCGCGCGCTTCACGCTGGACGCGATGCCGGGCAAGCAGATGGCCATCGACGCCGACCTCAACGCCGGCCTGATCGGCGAGGACGTGGCGCGCAAGCGCCGCGCCGAAGTCGCGCAGGAGGCCGACTTCTACGGCTCCATGGACGGCGCCAGCAAGTTCGTGCGCGGCGACGCCGTGGCCGGCCTGCTGATCCTGGTGATCAACATCATCGGCGGGCTGATCGTCGGCATGGCCCAGCACGGGCTGGATTTTTCGCAGGCGGCCACGACTTACACGCTGCTGGCCATCGGCGACGGCCTGGTCGCGCAGATCCCGGCGCTGGTGATCTCCACGGCGGCCGGTGTCATTGTCTCGCGCGTCACCACCGACGAGGACGTGGGCGGCCAGCTCACGGGCCAGCTGTTCGCGAACCCGCAGGTGCTGTTCCTGACGGCCGGCGTGATCGGCCTGATGGGCCTGATCCCGGGCATGCCCAACCTGGCCTTTTTGATCATCGCCGGCGGCCTGGTCTGGCTGGGGCGGCGCATCATGCGGCGCGCCGCCACGAGCGGGGCTACCGCGGCCGAGGCGCCGCCGCCACCGGCTCCCGCCGAATCGCAGGAGGCCAGCTGGGACGACGTGGCGCTGGTGGACCCGCTGGGGCTGGAGGTCGGCTACCGGCTGATCTCGCTGGTCGACAAAAGCCAGAACGGCGAGCTGCTGGGCCGCATCAAAAGCATACGCAAGAAGTTCGCGCAGGACATCGGCTTCCTGGTGCCGGTGGTCCACATCCGCGACAACCTGGAGATCAAGCCCAATGCCTACGTGCTCAAGCTCAAGGGCGTGCAGATCGGCCAGGGCGAGGCCTTCCCGGGCCAGTGGATGGCGATCAACCCGGGCCAGGTCAGCGCCAGCCTGCCGGGCACGCAGACGCGCGACCCGGCCTTCGGCCTGCCCGCCGTCTGGATAGACAGCGGCCTGCGCGAGCAGGCGCAGATCTACGGCTACACCGTGGTCGACGCCAGCACCGTGGTGGCCACGCATTTGAACCACCTGGTCCACGCGCACGCCGCCGAGCTGCTGGGCCGGCAGGAAGTGCAGCAGCTGCTGGACCGCATCGCCAAGGAATCGCCCATGCTGGTGCAGGACCTGGTGCCCAAGACCCTGTCGCTCACGACGCTGCAGAAAGTGCTGCAGAACCTGCTCGACGAGAGCGTGCCTATACGCGACATGCGCACCATCCTCGACGTGCTGGCCGAGAACGCGCCGACGGTGAGCGACACCACCGAGCTGACCTCGCTGATACGGCTGGCGCTGTCGCGCGCCATCGTCCAGCATATTTTCCCGGGCGAGGAAGAGCTGCAGGTCATAGGCCTGGACAGTTCACTCGACCGCGTGCTGCTGCAGGCCCTGAGCAACAGCGCCGGCCTGGAGCCGGGCCTGGCCGACAGGCTGCTGCGCGAAGCCCAGCAGGCCATGGACCGGCAGGCCGGCCTGGGCCTGGCGCCCGTGCTGGTGGTGCAGCACCCGCTGCGCGTGCTGCTGGCGCGCTTCCTGCGCCGCAGCCTGCCGCAGCTCAAGGTGCTGTCGCACGCTGAGATACCCGACACCCGCACCATCAAAGTGACCGCCACGATTGGAGCCGCCCTGTGAACACCCCGAATTCCGCCGACGCCGCGACCACCTGCCAGGTCGTCGCGCCCTCCAGCCGCGAGGCGCTGCGCCTGGTGCGCGAACGCCTGGGCCCCGATGCCGTGGTGCTGTCGAACCGCGTGACGGCCGAGGGCGTGGAAGTCGTCGCGGCGCTGGAAGGCTTTGCTGTCGTGCCCACCGCCGTGCCCGTCGCCGCACCGCTTGCGCAGGCCGCGCCCTCCCGGCCCGCCACCCCTCCGGCCGCAGCCGAAAGCGAGGCCGTGCTGCGCGAGATCCATTCCATGCGCGGCATGATAGAGGAGCAGCTCGCCGGCATGGCCTGGAACGACAAGCAGCGCCGCGACCCGGTGCGCGGCCATTTGCTGCGCACCTTGCTGGGCGCGGGCTTCAGCGCGCGGCTGGCGAAAGACATCCTGCAGGACCTGCCCACGGGCCAGAGCCACGCGCTCGGCATGGACTACGTGAAGGCCGAGCTCGCGCGCCGCATGCCGCTGCTCGAAGACGAGGGTGCGCTGCTCGACGAAGGCGGCGTGTATGCGCTGATGGGGCCGACCGGCGTGGGCAAGACCACCACCACCGCCAAGCTCGCGGCGCGCTGCGTGATGCGCTTCGGCGCCGACAAGCTGGCCCTGGTCACCACCGACAGCTACCGCATAGGCGCTTACGAGCAGCTGCGCATCTACGGCCAGATCCTGGGCGTGGCGGTGTACGCGGTGAAGGACGCGGCCGACCTGGACCGCGTGCTGGCCGGCCTGCGCGACAAACACATGGTGCTGATAGACACCGTGGGCATGAGCCAGCGCGACCGCGCCGTCGCCGGGCAGATCGCGATGCTCAGCGGCGCGAACCGGCCGGTCAAGCGTTTGCTGCTGCTCAATGCCTCCAGCCACGGCGACACCCTCAACGAAGTCGTGCAGGCCTACCGCCACGGCGAGAAGGCCGGCGCTGAAGGCAGCGGTTGGGACCTGGCCGGCTGCATCTTCACCAAGGTCGACGAGGCCACGCATCCCGGCGCGCTGATCGACATGGCGATACGCCACCAGCTGCCGGTGCACTACATCTCCAGCGGCCAGAAAGTCCCCGAGCACCTAGTGCCGGCCGACGGCAAGGCCCTGGTCGACAGCGTGTTCCAGGCCGGCAGCCGCAGCGCACTGTTTGTGCCTGGCGAATCCGACCTTGCCGAAAACCCCACAGCCGACGGCGATGCGGAGCGCGCGGCGGAGGAGGCGGCGAAGGCCGAAGAGGCCAGCGAGCGCCTGCGTGTGCAATGCCGGCAGCTGATCCAGGCCCTCACGCACAACGCGCAGGAGCTGGCCGCGAACGCGGCCGCGCTGTCGCAGGGCGGCATAGGCTTTGAGGAAACCCGCGCGCTGTGGCGGCAGCTGTCCGCCACCGCGGGCGCGGACGGCGAAACACCGGAGCAGCAGGAGCGGGAGGCACGGGAAGAGCAGCGCGTGTCACGCGCGCTGAACTTCCAGGCGATCGATGACGCCGCCACGCTGTGCGGCGACTATGTGCTGGCCGTGGGCGGCGAAGCGCGCCTGGTTTCTCAAGAGGGTGAAGCACCGCAATCACTCGCCAGCACGCTGCTGCTGTCCGACCGCACGGGCCAGGTTTTTGCGGCGCCGCTACAAGGCCCCGCCGATGCGCAGCAGCCGGCCGGCTGGGCGCTGCAGCCCGCGCTCGACAAAACCGTGGTCCATCTTTTTGCGCGTGTGCCTGACGCCAAGCTGATCCGGCAGTGGCAGGACGAAGGGCGCGCCTGGGCGGCCGCCGGAAGTTCGGCGCTGCGCATCGTCGATGCGGACACCGGCGCGCGCGGCACGCTGGCCAGGCTGGCCGCGGGCCTGGCCTTCGGCACGGCGCTGCCGGTGGTCTACCGCAAGAAGGCGGCTTTCATGTCGGTGGCGGAGGCGCGCATCAGCCTGCGCCCCGAGCTGGACGAGATGGCGCCGGGCACGCAGCCGCCCCTGCCGGTGCTGCGCTGCGTGGTCAGGCGCATGGTCGATGCCGTGACCGGAAAACTGCTGGCGCACAGCTATGTGCTGGCCGGCGAGGGCGTGCGCGCCCCGGCGCGGCGCATGGCACAGTGGCCCAGCTGGCGCAGCGCCGCCGAACCCTATTTCAAACTGCTGGGCCAGGGCATCGGCCAGATGGACGCGGCTGCCGTGCCGGCGCGCCGGCTGATCGCCGGCCAGGCCTGCGCCACGGTGTTCCTGCTGCAAGGCCTGCAGGACGGCTGGGCCGAGACGGCGCGGCGCGCGCTGGCGCAACTGGCCGGACGCGCCGTGCGCCCGGGCCGGCCGGTGCCGGCGGCCGTGCTGTTCGAAGGCCTGGGCAAGCTGCTGGTGCTGCTCGACGCGCTCGAGACTGAAGGCGTCGCGCCTTCGCCGGCGCCCCTGCCCGCGGCGCGAGGCTGAGGACCCCGCCGTGAAAAAACCGGTGAGCGACCAGGCCGACGGGCTCAGGCGCCTGATGGCGAACAGCCCGGGGCGGCTGCTGGCCTTTGTCGGCGCAGCGCCCGGCGTGGGCGTGAGCAGCGTCACCATGAACCTCGCGGCGGCGCTGGCCCGGCTGGGCCAGGACGTGCAGGTGATCGACGAGCGCGGCGATGATGCGCCGCCAGCTTATGCGCGTCTGCAGGGCCGGCTGGTGCTGGTCGATGCGCGGCTGGACGGCGAGGGCCTGCTCTCGCCGCTGGCGGCCCAGGCCGACGAGCTGGTGGTGGTGCTGCGGCCGCAGGTCGAGGCCATCACGGCCGCCTATGCCTGCATCAAGCGGCTGCATCAGGCGCACTCGCCGCGGCGCATGCGCGTGCTGGTCAACCACGCGGCGGGTGCGAACGATGCCAGCCGCATCCTGGCCAACCTGGCCAGCGTCGCGAAGAGCTATCTCGCGCTGGCGCTGGAGCCGGCTGGTTGCATACGCGAGGACGTGCAGCTGGCGCAGGCGCGCTGGCTCAACATGAGTGTGGTCGAGGCCTTCCCGGGCAGCCCGGCCGCGCTGGACGTGGACCGGCTTGCAGGGGATCTGCTGCGTTGGCCTGCGGCGCCCGCAAACCCTTCAGGGCCTGCGCTGCCCGGCGTGCCCGGCGTGACTGGCGAAGTGCCCGCCCGCCGGATGTCCCCGGCCGCGGCCTGATCCCCGACCCTTCAAGAAGCAGGAGGCATCCCCTATGTCCATGTACACCCCCCAGGGAAAGCTGGCCCAGTCCGCCCCGTCGGAGCTGCTGGCCCAGCACGCGCCGCTGGTGCGCAGGCTGGCGCTGCAGCTGATCGCCAGGCTGCCGGCCAGCGTGGAGCTGGACGACTTGATCCAGGTCGGCATGATGGGCCTGCTGGACGCGGCCGAAAAATACCAGGACGACCAGGGCGCGAAGTTCGAGACCTACGCGAGCCAGCGCATACGCGGCGCCATGCTCGACGAGCTGCGCGCCAACGACTGGGTGTCGCGCGGCCTGCGCAAGTCCTCGCGCGGCGTCTCCATGGCGGTGCGCGCGCAGGAGCAGAAGCTGGGCCGCGCGCCCAATGAACGCGAGATCGCCCAGGAACTGGAACTGCCGCTGGAGGCCTACCAGCAACTGCTCAATGAGATCCACGGCTGCCAGCTCGTCTATTACGAAGACTTCGACCGCGGCGACGGCGAGAAGCGCGAGAACAACTTCCTGGACCGCCAGGACCACGGCGACCGCGTGCTGGCCGAGGAGCCGCTGACGCAGCTGCTGCAGGGCGACTTCCGGCGCCAGCTGGTGGCGGCCATAGGCGAGTTGCCCGAGCGCGAGCAACTGCTGCTGAGCCTGTATTACGACGAGGAGCTGACCCTGCGCGAGATCGGTGCGGTGCTGGACGTGACGCAGTCGCGCGTTTGCCAGCTGCACAGCCAGGCTATCAGCAGGCTGCGGGCGAGCCTGGCTGCGCTGCTGGGGCTGGAGAAGGAGGCGCCGCGTGCGTCGGCGCGCAAGCCGGCTGCGGTGCCTGCGGCTGCCCGCCCCCGGGTGGCTAAGGCTATGTCATGAGGCGCCTGCCCTTTGCATAGGGTTGCTGGCCGGGGGTAGCCCGGCGGCTACTCACTTTTCTTTTGCTTCGCCAAAAKAAAAGTAAGCAAAAGAAAAGGCGACCCTGGTTGCTGCGTCCCTTCGCTTCGCTGCGGGCAACCTGCGGTGCTCGGTTCAGGCGGGGTCTCGCTAAACTCGCCTTCGGCTCAAACAACGCGATCCCTGATCCGCCTGAACCTGCGCTCCTCGGCGCATCCACAAGGGGTG
>NZ_JBFUBU010000074.1:0-13920 GCF_056405595.1 Polaromonas sp. P1_G1 | reverse complement strand
GCAAGTAACTTTCTTTTGCTTCGCCAAAAGAAAGTCACCAAAGAAAAGGCGACCCGCAGTCTGGGTCCCTACGCTTCGCTTCGGGCAACCTGCGGTGCTCGAGCCAAGCGGGGTCCGGCTAAACTCGCTTCGCTCAGACAACGCCGGCCCTGATCCGCTTGTCTCTGCGCTCCTCGGCCCAGCCAGGACGGGGCAAGCGGGAGCGGGGACAAAATACAAAGAAAACCAAATACCACAAGGACTCGCCAAGGCGAGTCCTTGTTTCTTCATGTATTCGGTATTCCTTCCCCACCCCTTGTGGATGCGCCGAGGAGCGGAGGTCCAGACGGATCAGGGATCGCGTTGTTTGAGCGAAGCGAGTTTAGCGAGACCCCGTCTGGACCGAGCACCGCAGGTTGCCCGTAGCGCAGCGTAGGGACGCAGCAACCAGGGTCGCCTTTTCTTTTGCTTACTTTTCTTTTGGCGAAGCAAAAGAAAAGTGAGTAGCCGCCGGGCTACCCCCGGCCAACAACCCTCAGCAAAGAGCGCAAAGGCCGGAGCAAGAACCGACCCCAGCCCGAACGGCCAGTTCAAGAATCCCGAACCGGTCCTCTCAAGCCCTTGGTCGCCGACCGCTGGCTCTTGCTCWCCAGCCGCCGCTGCTTGGACCCATAAGTAGGTTTGGTCGCCCGCCGCGCCTTGGGCGGATGGGAGACCCCATCAACCACCTCCTGCAACCGCGCCAGCGCATCGGCACGATTCATCTCCTGCGTGCGGTGCTGCTGCGCCTTGAGCACCAGCACGCCTTCCTGCGTGATGCGGCTGTCGGACAGGCACAACAAGCGCTCCTTGATCGCCTCGGGCAGCGAAGAGGCGTGGATGTCAAAGCGCAGGTGCACGGCGCTGGAGACCTTGTTGACGTTCTGCCCGCCCGCGCCCTGCGCACGTATGGCGCTGAACTCGACCTCGCGTTCGTCAACCGGGAATTTCGGTGGCGCAGCCATGCCAGTCAGCGCTCCACGTCAATCGTCTGCTTCAACCGGCCAGTTCGGCCAGGCCGGCAATCGCCAGGGCATAGCCCTTGACGCCGAAACCGGCCATGACGGCCTTGGCGGCCGGCGAAATATAGGAGTGGTGGCGGAAGGCCTCGCGCGCATGCACATTGCTGATGTGCAGTTCGATCAGCGTCACGCCCGCGCCCTTGATGGCATCGTGCAGGGCCACGCTGGTGTGGGTGTAGGCGCCCGCATTCAGCACCACGCCGGCCAGCGTGCCCGCGGCCTGCGCGCGGCCGGCCTCGTGGATCGCGTCGATCAGCGCGCCTTCATGGTTGCTTTGCCGGAAGTCCAGCTTGAAGCCATGGGCCTTGCAGGCCTGGCTGCACAGCGCCTCGACGTCGGCCAGGGTCTGCGAGCCGTACACGGCCGGTTCGCGCGTGCCCAGCAGGTTGAGATTGGGGCCGTTGAGGACCAGGGCTGTTTTCATGAAGCGGGTCTTTCCTGTGTGTCGATGGGAAGAAGATTGGGTGCGAGGTCCTGCAGCGCGACTGTCCTGCCGGTGGCGATCGAGCGCCGCACGGCTTCCACGGCCAGCAGGCTTTGCAAGGCATCCGTGACCGTGATTATCGGCCCTGCCTTGCCCTCCACCAAATCGCAGAAATGATCCAGCTGCGCCTCTAGCGGATCCACCGCCTCCAGGGCGATGTTTTTTTCGGTGAAAGGCGTCATCCAGCCGGGCTCGCCGCGGCTTTCGGGGCCATGGGTCCAGGTGTGCAAGGTGGGCACGGCCAGCGATCCTTGCGTGCCGGCGATGAAATAGCAGTCTTGCGAGGCATACCGCGCATAAGCCGTGTTTTCGCCCGAGGTCTGCTCCCAACTGCGCGGCGAGGCCACCGTGTCCGACAGCGTGAAAGTGCCCAGCGCGCCGCTGGCGAATTTCAGCGTCATCACGGCCGTGTCTTCGACCTCGAACCCGCGCACCGCGTTGGACACCAGCGCATGGACGGACTCGAGCTCACCGCAGAGGTAGCGCAGGTTGTCCATCTCGTGGATCAGGTTGATCAGGATGGGGCCGCCGCCGGGCTGCGTCCGCCAAGGACCTTGTTCAAAGTAGCTGTCGGGTTTGTAGAACTGCGCGCTGCCCGTCACCGTGACCACGCGGCCCAGCATGCCCGACCTGATGGCCTGCCGCGCTGCCCGCAGCGTGCTGCTGTGCCGCCGGTGGTGGCCCACCAGCATAGGCACCGGCTGCTTCGCCAACGCATCGGCCAGCCGCAGGCCGGCTTCCAGCGAATCGGCCACGGGCTTTTCGATCAAGGCCGGCACGCCCTGCCGCGCGCAGGCCAGCGCGCCGGGCACATGCAGGTGGTTGGGGGTAGCGAGGATCACGCCATCGGGCTGGGCCGCGGCCGGCCCGGCGAACAGCGCCTCCAGGCTCTCAAAATGCGGCACGCCCAGTCCTGCAGCGAAGTCTCGCGATGCGGCCTGCGGGTCTACCACCGCGCACAGACGGGTGCGAGGGCTGGCCTGGATCAGCTCGATATGCCTGCGGCCTATGACACCGGCGCCCGCGACGGCGATGCCCAGCGCGGCGCTGCCGGCCTGCGGCATGTCAGCGCAGGCCTTCGAAAAAGCGCTCCAGCAAGCCGGCGAAAGCGGCCGGCTGTTCGACCGCGCTCAGGTGCGCGGCTGGCAAGGTCTGGAGCTGGGCGCCCGGGATGCTGCTACGGATCGCTTCGGACATGGCCACGGGCGTGGCCTCGTCGCGCGTGCCGGCAATCACCAGGGCCGGGCACTGGATGCCGCCGTTACTGGCCCGAAAGTCGATGCCGGCCACCGCTTCGCAACTCGCGGCGTAGGCGGCCGCATTGGTGTTCACCAGCCGCTCGCGCAATGCGGCCACACGCTGTGCGCCGCCGCCGGCTTCGTCGGCGCGGAACTCGGGCGTGAACCAGCGCTGCAGCGCGCCGTCGGCAATCGCCTCCACACCTTGCGCCAGCACGGTTTGCACACGCGCGGACCACATGGCGCGCGCCGCCTCGTCGTAATACATCGCGGCATTGGCCACCGTGATGCTCTTGAGCAGCTGCGGATACTTCGCGGCCAGCGCCTGCGCGGTCATGCCGCCCATGCTGAGGCCGACAAAATGCACGGGGCCGGCGGCATGCGCTTCAATCAGGCCCGCCACGTCATCGGCCAGCATCGCCATGTTGTAAGGGCCGGGCACGGCTTCCGAGCGGCCGTGGCCGCGGTGGTCGTGGCGCAGCACGGTGTAGCGATCCTTGAGCGCGGCGGCCACGCCGTCCCACATGCCGAGCTCGCAGCCCAGCGCGTGGCTGAGCACCACGACCGGCCCGCTGCCCTCCTGGATCCAATGCAGATGAGGTTTTTTCATATTTGATTCTTCAAAAATGGGAAACGCGGGCGCGGGCTCAGGTTGCGGGCAGCAAGCCTTTTTCGCGCAGGATGTCGCCGGCCAGCGCGAACGCATGGTTGGCCGCGGGCACGCCGCAGTAAATCGCGGCCTGCAAAATGACTTCCTTGATCTCGTCGGGCGTGAGGCGCGACTCGGGCGGGCCGTCGAGCGCGGCGCGCACGTGCAGCGCGAACTCCTCATAGGCCTTGAGCGCGATCATGGTCGACAGCACCATGAGGCGGCGCGTCTTATCGCCCAGCGCCGGGCGGCCCCAGATTTCGTTCCACGCATAACGTGTGATCAGGTCCTGGAACTCGCCGTTGAAGGCATTGCTTTTGGCGATGGACTTGTCCACCCAGGCGTCGCCGAGCACGCGGCGGCGGTTGACCATGCCTTTTTCGTTGTCGTTCATGGGGTCACCTTTGTCCGTTTGTTGTCGTCAGTCTGCGCAACCAGCGCCTGCAGCGCGTCGGCCTGGGCATGCGCCTGGCCGGCGGCCTGCGCGGCCAGTTCCGGGTTGAACCATTCGTCGGCCGCATCTTGCGGCAATTCGGCGCGCAAGGTGTCGAGGTTGGCGCGCATGCGCTTGGTATCCACCTGCAGGCCGGGCAGCGCTTGCGCCATGGCGCGCACCGAGCCGTGGGCCGACATCAGCAGGCCCGGCCATTCGGCCAGTTCGGCCTGCCAGTTGCCGAGTGCGCGCTCATGCTCCTGCGGCATGGTGGCCAGCAAGGCGGCCACGCGTTGCGGCGCGCGCGCACTGGCCGCCAGCGCCACCATGCAGGCGACGGGATTGCGTTTGTGCGGCATGGCCGATGACCCGCCGCGCCCGGGCTCGGTCGGCTCGGCCAGTTCGCCGACTTCGTACTGGCCCATCAGCGAAATGTCTTTCGCGATCTTGCCCAGGCTGCCCACCAGCAGGCCGAGCTCGCAACCCAAGGCCACCCATTCGTCGCGCTGCGTGTGCCACGGAAATGCGCMGGCCTTGAGCTTGAGGTCGGCAGCCATCAGCGCGACGACCTGCGGGCCTTTGCCCTTCATCTGCGCGAGGGTGCCGACCGCGCCGCCCAGCTGCACGGCCAGCGCGTTGTCGCCGGCGGCGCGCAGGCGCAGCAGGCTGCGCGCCAGCGGTGCGGCCCAGCCCGCGCACTTGAAGCCAAAACTCGTGACCGAAGCCGGCTGCATCAGGGTGCGGGCCAGCACCGGGTCGGCCGCATGGCGGCGCGCCAGCACCAGCAGGGCCGCGACCGCCTTGCGGATGTCGGCCTCGACCAGGTTCAGCGCATTGCGCGTCACCAGGGCCAGCGCGGTGTCGATCACGTCCTGCGAGGTCGAGCCGAAATGCACATAGCCCGCGGCGTCCTTGTTGAACAGCCCCACGGTTTCCTTGAGGCTCTTGACCAGCGGGATCGCGATGCTGCCGGCGCGCCCGCTTTCGCGCACGATCTTGGCGACGTCGAACAGCTCGACCTTGCAGGTGCCGGCGATGGACTGCGCGGCCGCCTCGGGGATCAGGCCGGCGCTGGCCTGGGCGCGCGCCAGCGAAGCCTCGAAGCGCAGCATCGCGTCCAGGAAATTGCGCTCGCTGAACGCGTCCAGTATCTCGGGCGTGGAGAGAAAACCTTCAAAAATACTGCTCATTCCATGCAACTCTCAAAAATAATTCAAGCGGGTCATCACCTCGAAGGCATCAACGCTTCAAGCGCATCTGGTTGGGCAGGGGCACGGAGCGCCGCAAGACGTCCTCGCCCAGCCACAAGGCCGAACGCCAGGCGCGCTCCGCCACCGAAGGCAGGGGCATCTGCAGGTAGTCGTCGTTGAACACYTCAAAGCTGTARTCGCCRCGGTAACCCAGGCCGTGCAGCCGGGTCACCAGCGTCGCGAGCGCCTCGCTGTGCACGCCCTCGCCGGGGAAGACGCGGAAATGCCGGGCGGTGGCGATGCGCTCCTCGACCGACTTGATCTCGGTCCACATGAAGTCGGCCAGCTGCACCAGGAAAATCCTGTCCGGGTCCAGGATGTCGAGCTCGTCCAGCGAGGTGCCGGTGGCGAACATGTGGTACGAATCAAAACCCAGGCCCAGGTTGGGCATGTCGGCCTGGCAGATGATCTCCCAGGCCTGCGGAAACTCGTTGATAACGCGCCCCCATGACAAGGCCTCGTAGGCGATCTTGATGTTCATCGGGATCGCCAGCATGGCCAGCTTGCGCAGGTCTTTCACCAGCGCGGCGGTCTCGCCGGTGGCATGCACCGAGGTCGACGAGCAGACCAGCAGCAGCCGGCAGTCCAGCGCATGGCACATGTCCAGCATGGACTTGGCGATGTCCATCTTGTAGTCGTGCAGGTGGCCCGACAGGCCCTCGAAATCGCGCAGCACCTGGAAGCCCGTGACACGCAGGCCGCTGGCGCGCACCGCTGCGACGGCGGCTTCCATGCCCTCGGGGTGGCCGACGATGTCCTTGGCCGCCAGCATGATCTGCGTGAAGCCGGCTTCGCGCACAGCCTTGAGCTTGGCCTCCAGCGGCCCCGCAAGCGAGATGGTGTCCATCCCGAAGTCGTCAATGTTTCCGCTGTAGTGGCTCATGATGTTGCCGCCCGTTCAGCGCTCGTTGTGGACCAGCTCGAAACTCACGCTGCCCATCCAGGTCCGCGTGAGCGCGCCGCGGTCCTCGGTGTGCACGCCGCGCGATTCGACGAACTCCACGCCGCGCTTGCTGAGCTCGGCCACCGAGGCCAGCACGTCGGGGCTGCCCAGGCCCACGCGCTGCAGGGCCTCGTCGCCCTCCACGTCCAGCACGCTGGCCTCGGGCTCTATCAGCTGCAGGTAAAACCGCGAGGCCGCCGGACATGGGCTGCGCAGGATGCGGCCCTTGGGCAAAATGCCGAAACGCTGATCGTCGGGCAAGTCGGTAAAACCGAAGAGCTCGCGGTAGAACTCGGCCCAGTCCTCGGTGCGGTCGTTGCCGATGTACTGCACGACGCCGAAGAAATGCAGGCCTGCCACCGCCGGCGGGTGCGGCTCGACCGTCGGGATGGGCACGAAGTCCACGTCGTAGATCGAAAAGGTTTCGTAGCGGTCGACAAAATAAATCCGGCTCTTGCCCACGCCGTGAATGGCGGGGATGTTGAGCTCCATCACCTCGACGCGCGAAGGCACGGCCCAGGCGCCGCGCTCCAGCGCGCGGCGGTAGGCCTCGGCCGCATCGCGCACGCGCAGCGCCACGGCGGCGATCACCGGATTGTCGGTGGGCGCGGCGCCGTCGGGCATGGCCGGGATGTGGGCATTGACGATGACGTTCATGCCGCCCTGGCGGTACAGCATGACCTCGCGCGAGCGGTGCCGCGCCACCGGCCTGAAACCCATCATCTCCAGCACCTGGCCCAGGGCCTGCGGCTTGGAGGTGGTGTATTCGATGAACTCGATGCCGTCCATGCCGAGCGGGTTGGCGACTTCGGGGATGGCTTCGCGGTCGGCGGCGGGCGCTTGCTTGGCGGTGCTCATGGTGTTCTCCGGTTCAAAGGTTCCAGCTCAAGAAGTTTGCGCGGCGGGCGCTGCCACGGCCGCGCCCGGCACATGGCCGCCGCCCAGGAACAGGCGTTCGATGTTGGGATCCGCCAGCAGCTGCGCGGCCGGCTTGTGCAGCACCAGCTGGCCTGACTCCAGCGCGATGGCGTCGTCCGAAATCTTGAGCGCGCTCTTGACGTTCTGCTCGACCATCAGCACGGTCGTGCCCTGGGCCGCCAGCCTTTGCAGCAGCTTGAACACGTCCTGCACCACCATGGGCGAGAGGCCGATGGAGGGCTCGTCGATCAGCAGCACCTTGGGCCGCAACAGCAGCGCGCGGCCGATTTCAAGCTGCTTCTGCTCGCCGCCCGACAGCGCCGAGGCCTGGGAATGCAGGCGCTCCTTGACGCGCGGGAAAAACTCCAGCACCTCGGGAATGCGCTCGTGCGTGGTCTTGGTGCCCAGGGTGATGCCGCCCAGTTCCAGGTTCTGGAACACCGTGAGCTGCCCGAACAGGTTGCGGCCCTGCGGCACAAAGGCGATGCCCCTGGCCAGCAGTTCTTTCTGGCTGGCGCCCGAGATGTCCACGCCGTCCAGCAGGATGCGGCCCTGGCGCGGCTTGAGCAGGCCGAACAGGGTTTTGAGCACGGTTGATTTTCCCGCGCCGTTGGGCCCCAGCAGCAAGGTGATGGAGCCGCGCCTGACCTTGAAGGACAGGTTGTTGAGGATCATGAAATCCTTGTAGCCCGCCACCACGTCGTCGAATTCAATACAGGTATCGTTGCTCATCTTCAATTCCCCAAATAGGCGTCGAGGACTTCTTTGTTGGCGCGAATTTCAGCCGGTGTGCCTATGGCCATCACCCGGCCCTCCACCATCACCATGATGCGGTGGCACAGGTCCATCACAAAGTCCATGTTGTGTTCGATCACGACAAAAGAGCTCTTGCGGCCGAACTTGGGGTTCTGGTTGAGTTCCTTGAGCAGCGAGGAAATACCGCCCACCAGGCTGGGGTTCACGCCGGCGCAGGGCTCGTCGAGCAGCACCAGGTCGGGTTCGGCCATAAAGGCCATGGCGATGTCCACGAGTTTTTGCTGGCCGTAGCTCAGGGTGCCGGCCGGCTTGTCGGCCACGTGGCGTATGCGGAACTGGTCGATCAGCGCGTCGGCCTTGTCGCCCAGGCCCGAATCGCCCGGCGCGAACATGCGGCTGAACATGCTGCCTTTGTGCTCCTGCGCGGCGACGATCAGGTTGTCGCGCACCGTCATCTTGCCGAAGACCTGCAGGGTCTGGAAGGTGCGGCCGACGCCGCGGCGGCTCAGCTCCAGCGGCGACAGGCCGGTGATGTTTTGGCCGTTCAGTTCGATCGAGCCCTCATTCGGCGTGATCTGCCCCAGCACGCTGTTGAACATGGTGGTCTTGCCCGAGCCGTTGGGGCCTATGACGCCGAAGATCTCGCCCGGCATCACCTCGAAGGACACCCCGGCCACGGCCTGGATGGCGCCGTAGGCCTTCTTGAGCCCGCTGACCTTTAACAGTGCATTGCTCATGATGCCGCTCCGATCCGGCCGGCGGCCGCAGCGCGTGCCTGTGAAGCCTCGCGCGCCGCGCGCCGGCTCCTGATGCGGTCGGGAATGCTGAGCAGGCCGTCGGGCAGCCAGACCATCAGCAGCACCACCGCGGCACCGAACATCGGCAGATACCAGTTGGAGACCAGGGGCACGTCGCGCAGCCATTCCGGCAGCACCACACCCACGGCGGCGCCGACGACAGGGCCCAGGAAATAGCCCGCGCCGCCCACCACCACCATCAGGTACAGCATGATGGAGGCCGCCACAGCGAAGGGCCCCGGCTCGATGAACTGCACCAGCGAGGCGAACAGCGCGCCGGCGATGCCCGCATAGGCCGCGCCTATGGCAAAGCTCAGCAGTGTGTAGTTGCGGATGTTCACGCCCAGGCTTTCAGCGCGTATCGGGTTGTCGCGCAGCGCCGTGAAGGCCTTGCCCCAGGGCGAGCGCAGCAGGCCCCACAGCGCCCCGGCCAGCAGCACGGTCACCACCAGCACCAGGTAGTAATAGGCCCGGTTGCCCTCCAGCGAGTAGCCGAACAGCGAGGGCCGCGCGATGTTGTTGATGCCGAAGGTGCCGCCCGTGAGCCACTCTTCATTGCGCATCACCAGCCAGACCGCGGTGTTGAAGCCCAGCGTGGCGAAAGCCAGGTAAATCGCCTGCACCCGCAGTGCCGGGAAGCCCAGCACCAGGCCGACAGCGAAACAGATCAGCGCGGCGGCCGGCAGGCCCAGCCAGAAGCTGACACCGGCCTTCATCAGGATGGCGACGGTGTAAGCGCCTATGCCGAAGAAAGCCGCATGGCCCAGCGATTTCTGGCCGGCGTAGCCGACGGTGAGGTTCAGGCCCATGGTGGCGATGATGAAGACCAGCCAGTAAGTCAGCAGGTAGATGCCGTAGTTTTTGAGGAACTGCGGCGCGGCCAGCATCCCCAGCGCAGCCAGCAGCGACAGCGCCAGGGCGAATTTGTTGTTGGCGAGTTTCATACCTTGCGYTCYTCTTTTTTRCCCAGCAGSCCCTGCGGCTTGAASAGAATCACRACCATRAAAATCACCAGCGCCACCGCGTCCTTGTAGGCCGGCGAAATATAGGCCGAGGCCAGGTTCTCGCACACGCCCACGATCAGGCCGCCCAGCAGCGCGCCGCGCGAGTTGTTGAAGCCGCCGATGATGGCGGCGAAAAAGGCCTTGGTACCCAGGCCCTCGCCCATGTCGAACTTGGCGAGGTAGGTGGGCGTGACCAGCAGGGCCGCCGCCACCGCCAGCACGGCGTTGATGGCGAAGGTGTAGAAAATCATGCGCGGCACGTTGATGCCGAGCACGGAAGCGCTTTCGGTGTTCTGCGCCACAGCCTGCATGGCGCGGCCCGTCACGGTTTTGGCCAGGAAGGCCTGCGTCGCCAGCACGATGACCAGGGCCAGCGCGAAGGTGCCTATGTCCTGCAGGGTGATGGTGACCCCGGCGATGTTGAACAGYTTGTCGGCRAACAGGCTGGGGAAAGGGTGGGCTTCGGCGCTGTAGCCGGCGCGCACACCGTTGCGCAGGGCGATGGACAGGCCTATGGTCGCGACGACGATGGGCATCATGCCGTATTTGAAGAGCGGATCCACCACCCCCCGTTTGAAGACCCAGCCCAGCAGCAGCACGGCCAGCAGCACCGCCATCACAAAGCTCACCAGCATGGGGGCGCCCAGCGAAATGAAGGCCAGCATCATGAAGGCCGGCAGCATCACAAATTCGCCCTGGGCGAAGTTGATCGTCCCCGAGGCCTGCCACAGCAAGGTAAAGCCCAGTGCCGCCAGCGCATAGATGCTGCCGGTGGCCAGGCCCGAAAAGAAAAGTTGGAGAAAGTCCGTCATGGAGAAGGTCCGATGGAGAAGCCGGTGGTATTCAGCGGAAGTTTCGATGAGCAGGGTGGCGCCCTTGCCCACCGGCGGCCGGCCCCGCATGGCCGGCCGCGGTTTCAGCTCACTTCTTGGCGGCCGGCTTGGATGCCGCCGCCTTGGCAGCGGGTGCGGCGGGCGCCGCGGGAATGGCCTTGCTCACGTCGCGGGTGGCCTGGCCCAGGGGCGCCACCATGTCGATGACTTCCTGCTTGCCGTTCTTGACTTCCACCATGAAGCTCATGCGGTCGAGGTCGCCCTTGTTGTCGAACTCGGTGTACATCAGCGCGCCGGGGTATTTGTCGGTGTTGACCTTCAGGCCCTTCATGGCTTCGGCCACGGCCTTGCGGTCCAGCTTGCCGGCCTTTTCAATCGCGGCCTTGAGCACGTAGACACCGGAGTAGCCCTTCATGCCGTTGTGGTCGGAGATGTACTTGTAGTCCCTCTCGAACTTGGCCTTGAAGGCGCGGATGGCGGGCACCGGGGCGTCCACGGTCAGGCCTACATGGGCGATCGCGCCGTTGGCGGCCTCGCCGGCCAGCTCGATGACTTTCTGGCCGGTCAGGGTGGTTTCGCCGATGATGGGCTTGTTCCAGCCCTGCTTGCGCAACTCGCGCAGCAGGCGCGCCGACTCTTCCTCGTTCGAATAGGCGAACACGCCGTCCGCATTGCTTTGTTTGGCGCGCAGCACGGCCGCCGAGAAGTCGACCTGGCCGGGCTCGGTGGAGATTTCACTGAGGATCTTGGTCGGCGAGTTGGCCAGGGCTTTGCGGATGGCGTCCATCCCGCCCTTGCCGAAGTCGTTGTTCACGTAAATGACCGCGATGCTCTTGAGCTTGGCCTGGTCGCTGATGTAGCGCGCCACCTTGGGCATGGCGGTGGCCTGCGTGAAGCTGGTGCGGAACACATAGGGATTGCCCTGCTCGGTGATGCTGGCCGCTTCGCCGCCGGTGAAGTTGGGGACTTCGGCACGCCGTGACTCGGCCATGCTGACCATGATGGAGCCGGAGAACACCGGGCCGAAGATGGCGAACACGTCGTTGTCGATGGCCTTTTGCGTCAGGCCCTTGGCCACGCCGGGATTGCTTTGCGTATCGGCGGTGGTGGTCTGTATCTTCTTGCCCAGGATGCCGCCGGAGGCGTTGATTTCCTTGACGGCCAGTTCCACGCCGTTCTTGAAGTTGGTGCCCGCCGTGGCGCCGCCGCCCGAAAGCTCGACGATGTTGGCGATCTTGATCACGTCTTGCGCGAAGCCGGCCGTTGTGCCCATGCCCAGCGCGCAGGCGGCGATCAGGTGAAGTGCGAATCGTTTTTTCATGCTTGTCTCCTCTGGTTAAAAATCAATGCGGTCCAAAAATGACCCTCAAAGGGCGGCCAGCGGCGCACTGGCCTGCGCTCCGATGCGCCGGATTTCACCCGCCATCGCGGCCGGGTACAAATGCTCGCGGATAAAGGTCGCGTCGCGGCGCACCGCTACGGCGGCCTCGGCGTAACCGAAAAACTCCAGGTAGTCCGGCGCCTGCTGGATCAGCATTTCAAAGCCGGGCTGGGCCACCAGGCCGCGGCCGCGCACGGCGCGCAACAGCGGCGTCGGCTGGTTTTTCATGAGGATGTCGACCACGGCCGCATGCGGCGCCAGCCGCGACACATCGCAGGGCAGCGGGTCGGCGGCCTGCAGGCCCAGGGGTGAGGCATTCACCACCAGGTCGTAACCCGAGGGATCGCTGCCGGCGGCGGCCAGCACAAGCGTGCCCGCGGCCTGAGGCGCCGCGGCGATATGGGACGCCACCGCGTGGGCCTTGCCCGGCACCGGGTCGTAGAGCGCGATTTCCGCCGGGGCGCGGCTACCCGCGATCGCCAGCGAGGCGGCAATGGCCGAAGCGCCGCCGCCGGCGCCCAGCACCAGCACGCGCTTGCCGGCATAGGCCACGCCGAAGTAGTCGAGCGAAGAGACAAAGCCCTTGCCGTCGAACAGCCCGCCTTCGAGTTTCCCGTCAGGGTTGCGGCGTATGCCGTTGACGGCGCCGGCCACGCGGCCGTAATCATTGCAGCGCGACAGCAGGCCCATCACCAGCGACTTGTGGGGAATGGCCAGGAACATGCCCTTGATGTTCTTTGCCAGGAAGGCCGCGCGCACAAAGGTCTCGATGTCGCCGGCCGCTACATGCACAGGCACCAGCACGGCATTGATGCCCAGGGTTTTGAAGATCAGGTTGAACACATCCGGTGCCCGCACCTGCTCCACCGGATCGCCGGGAATCAGGTAGACGTCGGTATTACCCTGGACGGTTGGAAGCATGTCGAAGTTCGCCTTGTTTTTCCGCTGAGCGTTCGATGATCGATTAATCAGCGTTGATTGGCCTGAACTTTATCGCCCAGGACGGCGACATCAAAGCAAAATCCTTGATATTTGTACGATCATCGATCAATAATGATCGACAATCGACCGAAACAAGGGTTTGACCTATGAGCACCTCCGCCCTGCCCGCACAGCCCGACGCCCTGCAGGCGCCCAGCCCGCCCGCGCTCGACAAACGCGACTGGATCGCCGGCCTCGAAAAAGGCCTGGGCATCATCGAATGTTTTGACGACGCCAACCCACGCCTGACCGCCAGCCAGGCCGGCGCGCGCTGCGGCATGACGCGCACCGCGGCACGCCGTTATTTGCTGACACTGGAACACCTGGGCTATGTCGCCGGCGACGGCAAGCTGTTCTGGCTCACGCCGCGCGTGCTCAGGCTGGGCCAGTCCTATCTCGAGTCGGCCAGGCTGCCGCGCATCGTCCAGCCCTTTTTGCAGCGCGTGACGGCAGGCACGCAGGAAAGCGCGTATGTCAGCGTGATGGACGGCGACGACATCGTCTACATCGCGCGCAACGGCTCCAGCCGCGCGATGAACACCGGCTACGTGCTCGGCTCACGCGTGCAGGCCCAGGTCACCGCCGCGGGTTTGCTGATGCTGTCCATGCGCGAACCCGCCTGGCTCGAAAAATGGCTGGCCAGCCACGAACTCAAGGCCTACACCTCTTTCACCATCGCCAGCAAGGACCGCCTGCGCATAGAACTGGCCCGTGTGCGGGCGCAGGGCTGGGCGATTTCCGAGCAGCAGCTCGAGCTCAACTACCGCGGCATCGCGGTGCCCTTGCGCGACCGGCACGGCGATGTGGTGGGGGCGCTCAGTGTGACCATGCCTATGGGGCATGAGTCTAGTGAGGAGGCGGTTGGGAGGGTTTTGTCTGTTTTGCGCGAGACTGCGCAGGCTATGAGGAACTTGATTTAGCTTTTCGGTCGCTGGTCGGGTTGTTTTTGACGTCGGTTCTTGCTCCGGCCTGCGCGCTCTCTGCTGAGGACTGTTGGCCGGGGGTAGCCCGGCGGCTACTCACTTTTCTTTTGCTTCGCCAAAAGAAAAGTAAGCAAAAGAAAAGGCGACCCTGGTTGCTGCGTCCCTTCGCTTCGCTGCGGGCAACCTGCGGTGCTCGGTCCAGACGGGGTCTCGCTAAACTCGCTTCGCTCAAACAACGCGATCCCTGATCCGTCTGGACCTCCGCTCCTCGGCGCATCCACAAGGGGTGG
>NZ_JBFUBU010000073.1:0-15977 GCF_056405595.1 Polaromonas sp. P1_G1 | reverse complement strand
AGTTTAGCGAGACCCCGCCTGAACCGAGCACCGCAGGTTGCCCGCAGCGAAGCGAAGGGACGCAGCAACCAGGGTCGCCTTTTCTTTTGCTTACTTTTCTTTTGGCGAAGCAAAAGAAAAGTGAGTAGCCGCCGGGCTACCCCCGGCCAGCAACCCTCAGAAGAGCGCACACCGCCGGAGCAAGACCAGGCGTCACTACAAAACCACCCGGCCGCCGGCGGCGCAGCCCCGAAGTAAAAGCCACCGACCAAACCCTAAGCCACAGTCCTACAAAGGAGATCCCCACCCACGCGGATGCTCAACCTTTCCCTAGCTGGTCTAATCACAAAGGTGACCCCCCATGAACAATCCCGACCCCCTCACGGTTTCCCGTCGAGGCCTGCTGATTGCGGGCGCCGCCTCGGCAGCCGTCAGCTCACTTCCCAAGGACACGATGGCCGCTACTGAACCCCCTTCCGCCTCCGGCACCGTGCCGACAACCCGCGTCACGCTCGAGGTGAACGGCAAGGCGCACACCCTGAGCCTCGACACCCGCACCACCCTGCTCGACACCCTGCGCGAACACCTGCACCTGACCGGCACCAAAAAAGGCTGCGACCACGGCCAGTGCGGGGCCTGCACCGTGCTGGTCGACGGCCAGCGCATCAATTCCTGCCTCACGCTGGCCGTGATGCATGAAGGCGCCAAGGTCACCACCATCGAAGGCCTGGGCACGCCGCGCCAGCTGCACCCCATGCAGGCGGCCTTCGTCAAGCATGACGGCTACCAGTGCGGCTACTGCACGCCGGGGCAGATCTGCTCGGCGGTCGGCATGCTCGACGAGATGCGGCGCGGCGTCCCCAGCCACGTCAGCGCCGACCTCAACATCCGCCCGGTGCTGTCGGCTGACGAGCTGCGCGAGCGCATGAGCGGCAACCTCTGCCGCTGCGGCGCCTATTCCAACATCGCCGAGGCGATCACCGAAGTCGCGGGGGTGGCGACATGAAACCCTTTACCTATGAGCGCGTGCGCACCCCGGCCGAGGCCGCCAAAGCCGTCATGCGCAACACCAACGCCAAGTTCATCGCCGGCGGCACCAACCTGCTGGACCTGATGAAGCTGCAGATCGAGGCGCCGGCCCACCTGGTCGACGTCAACGGCCTGGCCTTCGACAAGATAGAAGCCACGCCCGAGGGCGGGCTGCGCATAGGCGCGCTGGTGCGCAACACCGCGCTGGCCGCCGACGAGCGCGTGCGGCGCGACTACGGCGTGCTGTCGCGCGCCTTGCTGGCCGGGGCTTCGGCCCAGCTGCGCAACAAGGCCACCACCGCCGGCAACCTGCTGCAGCGCACCCGCTGCCCGTATTTCTACGATACCGATCAGGCCTGCAACAAGCGCCAGCCCGGCAGCGGCTGCAGCGCCATCGGCGGCCACACGCGCCAGCATGCGGTCCTCGGCGCCAGCCAGGCCTGCATCGCCACCCACCCGAGCGACATGGCCGTGGCCCTACGCGCGCTCGACGCCACGGTGGAAACCGTGCGGCCCAACGGCCAGGCCCGCGTCATCCCGATTGCCGACTTCCACCGCCTGCCCGGCGACACGCCGCACATCGAGACCGCGCTGGAGCCCGGCGAGCTCATCACCTCGGTGAGCCTGCCCAAGCCGGTGGGCGGCACCCACATCTACCGCAAGGTGCGCGACCGCGCTTCTTATGCCTTCGCGCTGGTCTCCGTGGCCGCCATCGTGCAGCCCGGCGGCGCGGGCCGCGTCGCGCTGGGCGGCGTGGCGCACAAGCCCTGGCGTGTCGAGGCCGCCGAAGCCGCGATGCCCCAAGGCGCCAAGGCAGTGGCCGCGGGCCTGCTCGCCGGCGCCCAGCCCACACCCGATAACGCCTTCAAGCTCACCCTGGTCGAGCGCACGCTCGCCGCCGTGCTGGCCCAGGCAAGGAGCGCAGCATGAAATTCGACACCCCCGCCACCACCAACCCGATAGACCAGCTCAAGGTCATCGGCAAGCCCACCGACCGCATCGACGGCCCGCTCAAGACCAGCGGCGGCGCGCCTTACGCTTATGAGCGCTACGACGCCGTGCCCGACCCGGCCTATGGCTACATCGTCGGCGCCGGCATCGCCAAGGGCCGCATCGCCTCCATGGACCTGGACGCCGCGCGCGCCTCGCCCGGCGTGCTGGCCATCGTCACCGCGCGCAATGCCGGCAAGCTCGGCAAGGGCAAGTTCAATACCGCCAAACTGCTGGGCGGCCCCGAGATAGACCACTACCACCAGGCGCTTGCGGTGGTGGTCGCCAAGACCTTCGAGCAGGCACGCGCCGCCGCGCAACTGGTCAAAATCCAGTACGAGCGCACGCCCGGCAAGTTCGACCTGGCCGCCGCAAAAGCCACCGCGCCCCTGGCCAAAGCCTCGGATTTCGGCGGCACGCCCGAATCGAAGATCGGCGACTTCGCGGGCGCCTTCGCCGCCGCGTCGGTTCAGCTCGACGCCACCTACACCACACCCGACCAGTCGCACGCCATGATGGAGCCGCACGCCTCCACGGCCGCCTGGCAGGGCGACCAGCTCACGCTCTGGACGGCCAACCAGATGATCGACTGGAGCGTCGGCGACATGGCCGCCACGCTGGGCATCCCCAAGGAGAACGTGCGCCTGGTCTCGCCCTTTATCGGCGGCGGTTTCGGCGGCAAGCTCTGGGTGCGGGCCGATGCCTTGCTGGCCGCGCTCGGCGCGCGCGCGGCCGGGCGCCCCGTCAAGGTCGCGCTGCAGCGGCCGCTGATGGCGAACAACACCACGCACAGGCCGGCCACCATCCAGCGCATACGCCTGGGCGCCGGCCGCGACGGTAAGCTCACCGCCATGGCCCACGAGGGCTGGTCCGGCGACCTGCCCGAAGGCCAGCCCGAAACCGCGGTGAACCAGTCGCGCCTGCTGTACGCCAGCGCCAACCGCTTCACCGCCACGCGCCTGGCCGTGCTCGACCTGCCCGAGGGCAACGCCATGCGCGCGCCCGGCGAAGCGCCCGGCCTGATGGCGCTTGAAATCGCCATGGACGAGATGGCCGAGAAGCTGGGCCTGGACCCGATCGAGTTCCGCATCCGCAACGACACCCAGGTCGACCCCGAGCAGGCCGGCCGGCCTTTTTCGCAGCGCCGCCTGGTTGAATGCCTGCGCCTGGGCGCCGAGCAGTTCGGCTGGAACCGCCGCAAGCCGCAGCCCGCGCAGGTGCGCGAGGGCCGCTGGCTGGTCGGCATGGGGGTTGCCGCGGCCTTCCGCAACAACCTGACCATGAAGTCCGCCGCGCGCGTGCGGCTCGACAAGAACGGCGTCGTCACGGTAGAGACCGACATGACCGACATCGGCACCGGCAGCTACACCGTCATCGCGCAGACCGCCGCCGAAACCATGGGCGTGCCCCTCGAAAAAGTACTGGTACGCCTGGGCGATTCGGCCTTCCCCGTCTCTTGCGGCTCAGGAGGGCAATGGGGCGCCAACAGCTCCACCTCAGGCGTCTACGCCGCCTGCATGAAGCTGCGCCAGACCGTCGCCCAAAGCGCCGGCATCACCGCGCCCGACGCGGTCTTTGCCGACGGCATGCTGCACGCCGGCGGCCGCTCCATCCCGCTCGCGCAGATCGCCGGCGACAAGGGCCTGGTGGCCGAAGACTTCATGGAATACGGCGACCTCGACAAAAAATACCAGCAGTCAACCTTCGGCGCCCATTTTGTGGAAGTGGGTGTCGACGCCGCCACCGGCGAGATCCGTGTGCGGCGCATGCTCGCCGTCTGCGCCGCAGGCCGTATCCTGAACCCCAAGGCCGCGCGCAGCCAGGTCATAGGCGCGATGACCATGGGCGTAGGCGCCGCGCTGATGGAAGAACTCGTGGTCGACAAGCGCCACGGCTTTTTTGTGAACCACGACCTCGCGGGTTACGAGGTGCCGGTGCATGCCGACATTCCGCATCAGGACGTGGTCTTCCTGGATGAGACTGATCCTATGTCTTCGCCTATGAAGGCCAAAGGCGTTGGCGAGCTTGGGATTTGTGGGATTGCCGCCGCCGTTGCCAATGCGGTTTACAACGCGACTGGGGTGAGGGTGAGAGACTATCCGGTTACGTTGGATAAGTTGTTGGATCGGCTGCCGGCTGTGGCTTGAGGTGGGGCGGTTATGGCTCTACCGCTTCAGTCCCCGCGATTGAACTGACGATCTGTAGCTTGCCTAAGTCTTCGAACGTAACGTCTCGTAGAGCTGCGAATTGTTAAGCAAGATGTCGAGCAGGCCGTGAAGCACGGCAGGTGAATTGAGCGCCTGTTTGCTTAGCGAGGTGTGCGCGTCGTACGACGCCATGATGGCGTTCTGCAGTTCCGGTTTCAGATCTGGAGAATTTGCAAACTGCATCTTGGTGTTGTTCAGTGCCTGCTGCTGCAGCGTCGTCGATTCGGCCACTTTGCCTAGCAACGTGCTTTGCACCCAATTCAGTTTGTCTTGATCCGTTGTGTCAGCTCCCAGCAGTTCATTGAGCTTGGCGATCAGTTCGGCCATAAACACCTTCTGCTGTTCTTGCAAGCTGCCACTACCTGCTTCCGTTATTGGCGCTAGCTTCGGTGTTTCCCCGACGTGCAGCGGCAGATTGCGTTGGCCGAGGTCTTTCAGGTGGTGGTGTGTGAGGACGACCTTGGACAGATCGATACCTTCCTTTTCACGGCCAAACTCCAGCAAGGGGAGCAAGCGTTTGAAAAAGATGGCCCGCATCTCAATGGCCGTATTGCCATAGTCAAATATCTGCGACAGGAAAGTGTAGAGCCGGAGGAAGGTTCCCATGTCCAGCTTGAACAAGATCAATGCGTCCATTTCATCCTGTGCCGCCTTAGCTATCTTGCCGTCCTTCTTTGCTTTGCCGGCATGTTGAGCTTCCTGCGCAGCCTTGTAGCGTTTCAAAATGCGGTCGCTAACTGGCTCCAGTGCAAAGACCAACTCGCTCTGCTTGGCGTTCGGATTCAGCTCTACCTCGACCACCCGATGAACTTCGAAGTCGTCGTAGTGTCCTGCGGCGTCCAGCTTGGCACGCAGATTGAACACCAGGTTCGGATCAGTGGTAGCGGAAAGCTCAGCCGTCGTGTGATACGTCTTGAAGGATGCAAGGACTTCTTCTGTGTCGTTCACAAAGTCAAGTACATAGGTCGTGTCTTTGCCCGGATAAGCCCGATTCAGCCGGCTTAATGTTTGTACCGCTTGAATGCCTGCCAGTCGCTTGTCCACATACATGCCACACAACAAAGGTTGGTCAAAACCAGTCTGAAATTTGTTAGCTACCAGCAATATCTGATACTCACCGCTCTTAAAGGCTTCGCGGATGTCGCGGCCTTTGAGGTTGGGATTTAGTGCAGCACTGTTTTCGGTAAACCCATCGAGGCCTGATTCGGCGTCCATCACTTCGCCTGAAAACGCCACGAGCGTGCCAATCACGTAGTTTCGGTCTTTGATGTAATGCTGCACCGCGCGTTGCCAGCGCACCGCCTCCAGTCGGCTACCGACCACTACCATGGCCTTGGCCTTGCCGCCCAGCAGTGGCGCTACAAACTCCCGGTAGTGCTCGATCACCACCTCAACCTTTTGGGCAATGTTGTAGGGGTGGAGCCGTACCCAGCGCATGATGCTCTTCATGGCGGCGCTGCGTTCTACCTGCTTGTCGTCAAGTTCCGATCCTTCATGGGCCAGCTTGAAGGCCAGGCTATAAGGCGTGTAGTTCTGTAGCACGTCCAGAATGAAGCCTTCTTCAATCGCCTGCCGCATCGAATATACGTGAAAAGGCGCTGGCAGATTGTCCGCCGCTGGTTTGCGTGTCGGGTCGGGGCAGGTGCCGAACAACTCCATGGTTTTGTTTTTTGGCGTGGCAGTGAAGGCAACAAAGGTAATGCCCTTGTCATCTGCCCGCGCGGCCATCTGGGCCGCCAGCACATCTTCGGTACTCACTTCACCGCCGTCGCTCAAATCCTGCAGCTCTTCAATGCTTAATACGGCTTTGAGTTTGGATGCGGCTTCACCGGTCTGCGAACTGTGTGCCTCATCCGCGATCACCGCAAACCGTTTCCCTTGCGTCGCTGCCAGCTTGCGTACTTCCTCCAATGCAAATGGAAAGGTCTGGATAGTGCAGACCACGATTTTTTTGTCGCCCGACAGCGCCTCAGCCAGCGCCGCGCTTTTACTGCCGTCGGTGTTCTTGATGGTCGCCACTACACCACTAATGCGCTGAAAATCAAATAGTGCCTCTTGCAGTTGCGAGTCAATCACATTACGGTCAGACACGACCAGTACCGTGTCAAATACCTTGGCGTTGCCGGTATCGTGTAGCTCTGCCAGGAAGTGCGCCGTCCAGGCAATTGAATTGGTTTTCCCGGAGCCGGCTGAGTGCTGGATCAGATATTTCCCGCCCGGTCCCTCTGCCGCCACGGCAGCTTGCAGTTTGCGCGTCACATCCAGTTGGTGGTAACGCGGAAAGATGATATTTTCGATCTGCTTCTTGCTGTTGCGCTGCGCAATCAGATAACGGCCAAGAATCTCCAACCAGCTGTCGCGTGCCCAGACACGCTCCCACAGGTATGCCGTGCGGTGCCCACCAGCGTCATTTACCGGATTGCCTGCTGCGCCGTCGTTGCCCAGGTTGAAGGGTAGGAAGTTTGTAACAGACCCTTCCAGGCGGGTGGTCATCGCCACTTCGTTATTACTCACTGCGAAGTGAACCAGTGCGCCGTTGGGGAAAGATAGTAGAGGCTCGGCGGTTTGACCTTTTGGGCGCGGCAACCGGTCAAAGCGGTACTGATCAATTGCATCGCCAATGCTCTGAGTAAAGTTGGTTTTCAGTTCAACAGTGGCAACTGGCAGTCCATTCAAGAACAGCACGAGATCGATATTGTTCTCGTTATGCAGTGAATAGCGGACCTGCCGGACCACGCGCAATCGGTTGGCCGCATAGCGCGCCAAGATATCAGGATTGATGGCCAGCGCGGGTTTGAACTCAGCCAGTTTGAGCGGTGTCTTCAATCCCAGAAGTTCAATGCCATGGCGCAGCACATCCAGCGTGCCACGCTGGTCGAGCTGGTCGCGCAGGCGCGTGAGCAAGGTCGGATTGACTTGTGAACCATGGTTTTTTACCAACGTCTCCCATGCCGTAGGTTGGGTAATTTGTACCCAGGTCAGCACATCGGCGGGGAACAGCGCGCGGCTCTTATCGTACGCCGCATCGCTCTCGCTACCTGGCGCGACATAAAGCCAGTCATGAGCCGCAAGGTGTTCGCAAATTTCAGTCTCGAAGCTAATCTCTTTATGAACGCTCATGATGACCTGTCTTTCGAATAGTTATTGATTCTGAGCGCGATTTGGCGTTACTCCAATACGCTACTTAGAGATCTTCCTCATCATCGGTACCTGCAAGTTTCAGGTGCACCGTCCAATGCCCGCCAGGTTCTTTTTCCACCTCTAAGAGGTTGTAAGTAGATAGCATGTTGAGCAAACCAGAATGACCGTATGTTTCCGGAGAGAAACCCGGATCTGTTCGCTTGAGGTATTGACCTAAGGGGCCAAGGCCAACTTTCCCCTCCGATGTATCCTTGGTCAGCAGCGTGACGGCCTCAATGACAAACCGTGGCCTGCGTTTGGGCGCCGATCTGGTTGCGTCCGCCTTCGTGGGCTCTTCCTTTGCAGCAGCAGTCCTGCTGGCAGGCTTGCCATCACCAATAGCCACAACCTCGGCGCTCTGCGCTGGCTTTATCCATTCAAAAAACTGGTCACTGGCATTCCGTAGCGCATCGGGCGTCTTGGCTTCACCAACAATGCAAACCGTGGCTCCCCGTTCGCGCAGCTTTCTGCAAAGATAGGCAAAATCGGAATCACTTGTGACAATGCAGAACGTATCTGCCCTATGGTCAAACATCGCCTCAAGCGCATCCAGCGCCAATGCAATATCCGCCGTGTTTTTCCCGGGCGCGTATTGGTATTGCAAGCAGGGTGTGAAAGCCAGGCGGACCAAAGCTTCCTGCCACTTGTTGGCTAGAGTAGTGTGGTTGCCGTAGCCGCGACGCAAAACCACACGGCCGAATTGTGCAATGACCCTTAGCGCGTACTCCAGAATTTCGGCTGTGGTGTTGTCGCAGTCGACAAGAACTGCCACTCGCGTTTCGCCTCCAAGGTTACTGGTACTCATGACAACTCCTTTTTGTGGGCTGACCTCACGTGGGGGCCACAGTATTTCGCACAGCAGTTTGCCCGGTGACAGCGGCGAAAATCAGGGCTGTGCGGCGCTCTTGCAGGAGGTCGATGGTGTGTTGGGCTTCGATAGTGAGGGTGTCGAATTTGCCGGTTTCATTTTGAACAAATTCCGCAATAGCGAGTTGTTCCGGAACCGGTGGCAGGGGTATTCGGAATGCCTCGATGTCGGGCATGTAAATGGTCTGATGAGTAGACCCCATCATTATTCGCTGAAATTCTGGTTTCATTGCCCGTAGACAAAATAGAAGGTATAGAGGATGAAGGTCGATGCCGCATATCCATGCTGCAAAGTCTTGGGAAACTGCAAGATCAATTTTCGTGATACCGCTAAACCCTACTGAGGCCGTCCTTGAAAGAATCACCGTGTCTGGAGGCAGCAGGCGAGCCGAAGAGTTTGCAATGCCTACTTGGCTTATTCTCTGAGTCGTACTTTTGATGAATATGTTGCAATCGTGACGAAGAAAGCCGACATCTGCCAATGTGAACCACGGGATTACACAGTCGGCCTCAATCCAATAGTCTGGGCGTTGTCTGCTCGGAGTATGGCCGGATTCGAGGCGAGCAATAGCATTTAACTTTCGCACTTTCCAGTGCGTCGGCACATCTCCCAGCCATTCAATGCCGGATGGCTTCATTGCGGCATCAGGATTCAGGCCTCGAGTGACGGCGTGAGAGATGACCGTTTGGCGCTTTTCTTTTAGTAGGTCCACCAGCCGCCGTTGTTCCGCAATCAAGGAATCTATTTTCGAGGTCTCTCTTGCTAGAAATGCAGCTATCCGAATCTGTTCCGGGAGTGGTGGGAGCGGAATTCGAAGAGTTTTTATATCAGTGAAATAGATTGTTAGATGCGTCGCGCCATATGCCAAGTACTCAAACTGCTGCCCCATCGCTTTGAGGACGGCGTGAAGGAAATTGCCGTCGAGTACGGTTTTATTGGGAGTCCAAGTGACAAAGGCCTGTGTGGTAGCCATTGGCACTCCGATGATGCACGTGAATCCAATCGATGCCGTTCTTGAAAGCATCACCGTGCCTTTCGGGTGTAGCACCGCAGCACTGTTGGCAAGGCCAAGTTCACTTATATGTTGCTTCGTTACAAAAATTGGGTTTAAGGCTCCGTCGCCATGATCACGGATATCCTCAACCGTCACCCAAGGTATTTTGCAATCGACCCAATACTGCTCGACCTCTCTGGATGGTGTGTGCCCCGTACCGAGCTGTGCAACTTCACGTAGTGGAACAACCTTCCACCTTGACGTCGACGTGCCAAACCATCGATAAGTCATGAGGACAGTCCTTTGATCATCTTCAAAATTCGATCCGTTACACCTTTCAGTTCTGCATCAATCTCTGCCAGCGGTCGTGGTGGCTTGAAAACGTAGAAGTGGCGGTTGAAGGGGATCTCATAGCCGACCCTGGTTTTTTCTTCGTCAATCCATGCATCAGGCGCATGTGGCAACACCTCGCGTTTGAAGTAGCTTTTGATGTTTTCACTGAGTGGCACGTTTTCGGTATCGCGCAGGCTGCTGTCGGGGATGGGCTTTCCCTTGCCTTTTCCTTTGGTCGCAAGTACCACCTTGCCTGCCGCGTCGCGCTCGGGCCGCTCGACGGTGATGGTGCTATAGCCAAAGTCTTCGTTCTTAAAGATGCGGCTAATGGGGGTTCCGTCACGCGTGGCTTCTTCAAAGTGGCCGAACAGACGAGTGATGTCCTCGATGTGTGTAGGGCTGAGCTCTTTGCGTTTGGAGCCCAAGCTTTTGCGCATCTTTTGCCAGAAGCTGCTGGCATCAATTAACTGCACTTTACCTTTGCGTGTGACCGGTTTCCGGTTGCTGACAATCCACACATAGGTGCTGATACCGGTGTTGTAGAACATGTCATTAGGCAACGAAATAATGGCTTCAACCAGATCGCTTTCGAGCACGTAGCGACGAATCTCGCTCTCGCCGCTGCCGGCACCACCGGTAAATAGTGGCGAACCGTTGAGCACAATGCCAAAGCGACTACCACCATCGACGGCCGGCCGCATTTTGGAAATCAGGTGCAATAGGAACAGTAGCGAGCCGTCACTCACGCGCGGCAGGCCGGGGCCAAAACGGCCGTTGTAGCCCCGCTGTTCGGCTTCCTTTCGAATTTCTTTCTCAATCTTCTTCCACTCCACGCCAAATGGTGGGTTGGAGAGGGCGTAGTCGAAGTGCTCACCAGGAAGGCCGTCGTTGGATAGGGTGTTTCCAAACTTGATATTTGCGACGTCTTGCCCTTTGATGAGCATGTCTGCCTTGCAGATCGCGTAAGACTCCGGGTTTAGCTCTTGGCCATACATGACCAAGCGGGCCTTGGGGTTGAGCGCCGTCAGATGTTCGTCTGCAACTGACAGCATTCCGCCTGTTCCCGCTGTTGGGTCATACAAAGAGCGAACGACACCGGGTTTTGTCAGCGCCTTATCGTCTTCGATGAACAGTAAATTGACCATCAATCGGATGACTTCACGTGGGGTGAAGTGTTCGCCCGCAGTTTCGTTCGACAATTCAGCGAATTTGCGAATGAGTTCTTCAAATATCGCGCCCATCTCGGCATTGCTGACTACGTTCGGATGCAGGTCAATGGTGGTGAACCTCTCGGTCACCATATAGAGCAAGCCCGCCTTGGCAAGCTTGTCGATCTGGGAATGAAACTCAAAACTCTCGAAGATGTCTCGCACGGCGGGCGAGAAGGCCTGGATATAGGCGCGCAGGTTCTCTCCAATGTGGTCCTGGTCGCCCATGAGCTTTTTCAGGTCAAGCGACGAGGTGTTGTAGAAAAACTGGCCTGATTTGCGCAGTAGAAACGACTCCGGATTTAATCCGGCTTTCTCGCGGGTAACTTTCTCAGCCAATACGGCCTTCTTGGTGGGTTCAAGCACACAATCGAGGCGGCGGAGCACAGTGAAGGGAAGGATGACTTTGCCGTATTCAGACTGTTTGTAGTCACCACGCAAGAGGTCGGCGACAGACCAGATAAAGGAAGAGAGGTTGGGATTTGCCATGGGAGGCAAGTTTATGGCCTCCGCCGTGATTATTGGGGCTCGATGCTGAAATCTAACCCCAGCCGGCGCGGCGGGCTGAAAACAAGCCATTACGGCAAATTTAGGAAGCGAGCTTCGCCTTTGCTTCGTCGGTCGTCCCCACAAACGGAACCGCCCCCTCCACCGTCTCCCAAATAAACCGCCCCGAGGGACTGTTCTGCTCCTCGACGATATGCGACACCAAGCCGGCCGCACGTGAAATCACGGCAAAGCCGCGCATCACGGCAGTCGGCACCCCCATCTCCCCCAGCAGCGCCGCGACGGCCCCGGTCGCATTGATCGTGATGGGTCGGCCCGCGACCGCATCGACCGCCGCTGACAGGCGCTCGAGTGCGCGTATCTTGTCGCCGGCCAGTTCGGGTTCGGCGCGGGCCAGCTCTAACAGCTTGTAGGCGCGCGGGTCTACCGGTTTGTGAAGGTGGTGGCCGAAGCCGGGGATGGGGCTTTTGAGGTTCTTGTAATGGCTTGCGATGGCCAGGGCTTCGGCTTCGGGGTCTGCGGCCGAGGCAATGCGGTCCAGCAGGCCTGAGCAGTTTTCCATGGTACCGACGAAGGAGCTGCCTACGGCGAGCAGGCCGGCTGCCACTGCGCCTTGCAGGTTTTCGGGGGCGCTCATATAGACCAGGCGGGTGGCAATGGCACTGGGCGTGAGGCCGTGTTCCATCAAGACAATCAGCACGGCGTCGGTGATGCGCAGGTCCACGCCGCGCGGGGTGCGGTTCAGGATCTGCATGAGCATGACTTCGGTAAAGGTCTTTTTGCCCATCAGGTCTTCGACCAGGTCGGCGTTGCGGTAGTGCAGGCTGGTCAGCGTGTGGGTGCACAGGCTGGTGACGGGCCTGGCTTGGGATTTTTTGGCGCTGCTCATGGGAAGCCTTTCATCGTTCGTCATTCATTCATCAAGCAGCGGTGGTCGCCGCAGCGGCGGCCAGGGCTTGTTCGCGCACCGCGCTTTTGAGGACCTTGCCGACCGGCGAGCGCGGCAGGGTCTCGTGGAAGTGGATCAACTTCGGTGTCTGCACCGGGCCCAGGCGTTCGCGCACAAAGGCGATCAGCTCGGCCGCTGTGGCTTGCCGGCCGGCGCGCAGCTGCACCGCCGCCTGCACGGCCTCGCCCCATTTGTCGTCGGGGATGCCGAAGACGGCGCATTCATGCACGGCCGGGTGCTGGCCCAGTGCGTTCTCGACGTCGACGGGGTAGACGTTAAAGCCGCCGGTGATGACCAGGTCTTTGAGCCTGTCCTTGAGGTAGAGGTAGCCGCGTTCGTCGATCAGGCCGCGGTCGCCGGTGTGCAGCCAGCCGTCGACGATGGTTTCGGCGCTCAGGCCGGGCAGGCGCCAGTAGCCCGACATCAGCAGGTCGCCGCGCGCCACGACTTCGCCGACCTCGCCGGCGGGCAGCAGCTTGCCGCCGGGCGCCATGATGGCGACGTCGCTGAACCAGGTGGCGCGGCCCACGGCGGCCCAGTTGCGTTCGTCCTCAAAATCTTCGGGCCGCATCACCGTCAAAATTTGCGGGGCCTCGGTCTGGCCGTAGGTGGTGCCCAGCACCGGGCCGAAGAAGTTGCGGACTTCGCGGATTTTTTCCGGGGGCATGGGGGCGCCGCCGTAGATCAGGCGGCGCAGATTCGGGAAGTCGGCGCGCGATGTGTCGGGCAAGGCCATCAGCATGTAGACCAGTGTGGGCGGCATGAAGCTGACGGTGCCGCCTCTTTCTTTGAAGGCCGTGCGCACGGCTTCGGCGCCCGCGCCGGCCAGCAGCACATGGCAGCCGCCCTGGGCCAGTATGGGCAAGAGGTAGGTCGAGGTGCCGTGCGTGACGGGCGCGGCCACCACATAACGTTCATGCTCGTCAAAACCCCAGGCGTTGATCTGGTTTGTGATGTTGGCCATCCACGCGCGATAGGTCTGCATCACGCCCTTGGGCGCGCCCGTGGTGCCGCCGGTGAACTTGATGGCCTGCGTGGCTTCGGGCGGCAGGATGAAGCTGGGGCGCGGCGCGCCCGCGTGCCGCGCGCTGAGCGCGGCGATGCCGGGCGTCCCGTCGTCGCCGGCCGCGCCGCAGTAAATGCGCTGGCCGGGCGCGCCTTCGAGCAGCGGGGCGCCATCGGCGTCCATGACGAGGATGGACGGCTCGGTTGCGTCGACGATGCGGCGGATTTCGGTGCGTGTGCTTTTGGGGTTGAGCGGCACCCACACCTTGCCGCAGGCCAGCACGGCCAGCAGCGCGGCGATGTGTTCGCTGCTGTTGCCGGCGCAGATGGCGACGCGGCTTTGCGGGGAAGGGTCACTCTCGACCAGCGCGGCCGCGAGGGCCGAGATCCAGGCGGCCAGCGCGCCGTAGCGCAACGTGCCTTCGGGCGCGTCGATGGCGATGCGTTCAGGCCAGCGCTCGGCGGCGCGCCAGAAAAAATCAATCGGGTTCATGCGGGGTGTTCTCTCTTGCGGGGTTGCTTGTTGCTTATTCAGCGCGCGCGCCGGATTGCTTGACGACCTCGCGCCAGCGTTTGGCTTCCGACAGCGTCCAGCTGCGCATCTGCGCGGGCGTGCCGGGATCGGGCGTGGCCGCGAGGTTGAGCAGGCGCTGGCGCACCTCGGGCAGGGCCAGCACCTTGAGCAGCTCGGTGTTGACGCGCTGCACCACGGCCTGCGGCGTGCCGGCCGGCCCGGCGATGCCGAACCACGATTGCACGTCAAAACCCGGGAAGCCCGACTCGGCCACGGTGGGCACTTCGGGCAGCAGCGGCGAGCGCTGGGGGCTGGTGATGGCAATCGCCTGCAGCTTGCCGCCGCGCACATGGGGCAGGGCCGAGGGCGCGTTGTCGAACATGGACTGCACCTGGCCGCCCAGCAGGTCGGTCACGGCGGGCGCGCTGCCGCGGTAGGGAACATGCAGCATGGGTACCTTGGCCGCCATCTTGAAGAGCTCGCCCGACAGGTGAATAGATGAGCCGCTGCCGGCCGACGCGAAGGTGATGCCGTTGGGCGAGGACTTGGCGAAGCTCACGTAGTCGGCCAGGGTCTTGATGGGCAGCTGCGGATTCACCACCAGGATGTTGGGCACCTTGGCGATCAGGCCCATGGGCTCGAAGTCTTTCAGCGGGTCGTAGCCCAGCTTGTCGTAGAGCGAGGCGTTGATGGTGTTGGCGATGGTGTAGACGTAGAGCGTGTAGCCGTCGGCCGGCGCGCGCGCGACGACCTCGGCGCCCACATTGCTGTTGGCGCCCGCGCGGTTGTCGACGAGGATGGGCTGGCCCAGCTGCTTGCCGAGTTCCACCGCGACAATCCGCGCGATCACGTCGGTGGCGCCACCGGCCGCGTAGCCGACGACCAGCTTGATGGGTTTGGTCGGCCAGGCTGCCGCGGGCTGGGCCTGGGCGGGCAGGGCGGCCGTGAAGGCGAGGGCTGCAAGGAAGGCGGTGAGGACGAGCCGGCGGCGGGAAGGGGTGCTCTGCAAATTCACGATATATGTCTCCTGTTGTAGGTATGCGCTGCTTGTGCGGTGCTTGTGCGATGCATGTGCCGGGCCTGGGCCGGCAACAGGGGGAAATTCTTGACCAGGCCGTCCCGCGCGACAAACCCAAACGTCCGGCCAGCGGACGTTCTATAGTCCCATGCCATGGCCTCCCGTTCTTCAAAATCCCCTACATCCTCCGCTTCCTCTGCCATCGAAACAGCCGAACCAGTCGAGGCAGCCGACGACGGCGGCAGCCGCACGCTGCGCCGCGGCCTGCAGCTGCTGGATGCCGTGCTGCAAAGCGGCCGCGAGGGTTTGCGTGTGGTCGACCTGTGCCGCGCCGCGGGCCTGGAGCGCGCCACGGTGTACCGACTGCTGGCGACGCTGCTCGAGGCCGGCTATGTCGCACCGCGCGGGCGCTTCCGTTATGTCGCGGGCCCGCGCCTGGCGCAGCTGCAAGCACAGCCGCCTTCACCTTCGGATTTCGCGGCGCGCCTGCAGCCGGTGCTGGCGCGCGTGAGCCAGGCCTGCGGCGACGCGGCCTTCGCCATCGTGCGCGAGGGCGCGGCCTCGCACTGCATCGCCCGCCAGGTCGGCACCCACCCGGTGCAGATGCTGGTGATCCAGGTCGGCACCCGCCAGCCGCTGGGGGTCGGTGCAGCCGGCCTGGCCTTGCTGGCCGCGCTGCCCGAAGAAGACGCGGCCGGCGTCATCGCCGCCAATGCGCCGGTGCTGGGGCGTTATGGCGGCATGACGCCGGAGCGGATGGGGATTCTGGTGCGGGCTACGCGGGAACGGGGGTGGGCTGTGATTGGTAATCACGCTACTGAGGGGGTGCTGGCTGTGGGAATGGCTGTGGCTGGGCGGGATGGGGTGGCGGCTGCTGCGATCAGTGTGGCTTCTACTATGGAGAGGATGCCTCGGGCTCGGCAGGGGTTGATTGTTCGGGCTATGCGGGAGGCGCTTGGGGCTTTGCTCCCCGAGGGCTTGTAAGCCGCTCGTAGAACAGTGCGATGAGGCGTCGACGCCGGGTCTTGCTCCGGCCTTTGCGCTCACTGCTGAGTGTTGCTGGCCGGGGTCGCCCGGCGGCGACTCACTTTTCTTTGCTTCGCCAAAGAAAAGTAAGCAAAAGAAAGGCGACCCGCAGTCTGGGTCCCTACGCTTCGCTTCGGGCAACCTGCGGTGCTCGACTACGGCGGGGTCTC
>NZ_JBFUBU010000072.1:0-16046 GCF_056405595.1 Polaromonas sp. P1_G1 | reverse complement strand
TTACAGGGCTCTGAAACGCTGCGTGCAATAGGGGGTGAGCTGCGTGGACGGAATCGACGAGATCGATGTTCAATTCAAGGAAACCGACACTCTGTGCCGCGCCGGCCTCCGGTTGTACGACTCTCTTCACGACGACTCTGATCCGTATTGGCTCACGGCCATGATTCTCGAAGCGTCTCGGATCAAGGATCGCCTCGATCTTCTCCATCGCCTCAATTCTGGCGACGAGGATCTGTGGTTCCATCTGGCGCCGACTCGCGGTGACGGCGATGTGCTGGAGATCAAGATCGACTCCGGTTTGCAGGAAGCGCGCCAACTTGCTGCAGTGCTCCGGCAGATGCTCACGGAGATTCGCCGGCACAAGGATGTCGAATCGGAGCCAGATAACGATGACGATCTCGCCGGTATTTGACGACTTTCCGACACTGACCGGCCGCCAGATCCCGCACAATCTCTCGGTTTTCGAGGGCTCGACCGAACGAGGCGACGGCGCGATCCTTCTTGCGAGCCGAGTTCGCAAGACTCAGATGCCCTGGCAGCGCGATGCGATGCACGCAATCCTCTCGATGGCTCCAGATGGGCTGTGGACGCATCCCGACTGCTGCATCATCGTGCCGCGCCAGAATGGCAAGTCGCTGATTTTGGTTCTGCGTGCGCTCTACGGACTCTTCAAGCTCGGTGAGCGGATTATCTACACGTCACAGCTGTGGCCGACCGCCGAAGATGCGTACAAGCGGTTGTGGGCGATCATCAAATCGCGCCCGTCGTTGAAAAGTCGGGTAGTCAAGAACACTTGCTCGCAGGGCAAGGGCTACATCGAGCTCGACAGCGGCGCGAAGATCGTCTTTTGTACCCGATCGAACGACTCGGGCCGCGGATTCGATGAGGTCGACCTCGTTGTCTACGACGAGGCATACAACCTCACTGAGGGTGAGATCGCGGCACTGTCGTTTACGCAGATGGCTTCGAAGAATGCCCAGACGATCTACGCGTCGTCGGCTGTGAATGCGGAGCAGCACCCGAACGGGTCTGTGCTCGCAGCGATTCGGAAGCGCGGACTCGCCAAGGAAGAGGCGCTCTACTTCGCCGAATTCATGGCGCCGGATGAGATGCCGCGTGATGAAGAAGCGACTTGGCAGTATGCGAACCCGTCGTACGGCGTGATTCAGAAGGCGCCGATGATCCGCAAGCTGATGCGCGGATTCTCGACGCCGAAGGGCCGAAAGAGTTTCGACGTCGAAGCGCTCGGGCGCGGTGACTGGCCGGCCGAGGAGGAGGTGGCGACGTGGTCTGTGATTCCAGAACTGATGTGGACCGACCTCGTCGACGAACGTCCAGAACTCACCGGGCCGATCGCTCTCGGCATGGACCGAACACTCGACCGCAAGTGGTGGGTGATCGCTGCCGCTCAGCGCACTGTCGTAGGTCGAATCCATGTGGAAGTCGGCTACTTTCAATCGGCGGCTCAAGCGGAGGTGGTCGACTTCCTGGTCGACATCGTCACAGTGTGGGATCCATGCGCGCTGGCCACTGATGCGAACTCGCCGGCGAAGGTGCTCGAGCCGCTCTTGCTTACCGCGGGCATCGAGCTGATCAAGACGACTGGCAATCAAGCGGTGCAGATGTGCGGCGGCCTGTATGACGACGCCGAGTCGAAGGTTCTCAGTCACAGCGATCAACCGGTCCTCAACGACGCTGTCGAGGGTGCCGTCAAACGGTTCTTGCCGCAGGGCGATTGGGCTCTCGACAAGCGCGGCGACACGATCGTCGCCCCGATGGTCGCCGCGGGTCTGGCGCGATGGGCATTGCTGACATTCGGCAGCCGAGCATCGACGCCGCCCGCCAACCCTGCGTTCAAGCCACCGTCAGCGAGTCGTTCGGTCGACGAATTCGACGCTCTATCAGCTGCTTTCTAAGGGGGAACAATGGTCGAAACCAAGCGAGCGATGCCCTCTATGGCTGAAGTCGGTTACGTCAACGGCAAGGGCAATGACTGGCATCAGTGGGACGACGACGAGAAGGTCCCAGAACTGCAGTGGCCCGACTCGGTGCACGTCTACTCGCGAATGATGAAGGAAGACGGCCGAGTCGCATCGGTCCTTCAGGCGATTGGCTTGCTGATTCGTCGGACTGCTTGGCGGATCGATCCGAATGGCGCTGACCCCAAGGTGGTCGAGTTCATCGCCCAGAACCTCGGGCTGCCGATCGTGGGAACCGAGCCGGATTCGAAGGCCCGATCGCGTGGAAGGTTCTCGTGGCAGGAGCATCTGCAAACAGTGCTCCTCATGCTTCCGTATGGTCACAGTTTCTTCGAGCAGGTTTACCGCGTCGACGAGAACGACGTGACCTGGCTACACAAGCTCGCGCCGCGTCCGCAGAAGACGATCTCGAAGATCAATGTCGCGCTCGATGGCGGTCTCGAATCGATCAGGCAGAGCCCGCCGGCAGGACCTCTGACTGTGGCATCGATGTTGCCGGACGGTTTTGTCATCGACGTCTCGCGACTTGTCGCATACGTGCGCGATCCGGAGCCGGGCGAATGGATCGGTACCTCATTGCTGCGTCCGGCCTACAAGCATTGGATTCTCAAAGACGAATTCATGCGCATCCAAGCTGCCACAGCCAAGCGCAACGGCATGGGCGTCCCGGTCGGCACCGCATCGTCGAACGATCAGGGCGAGGTCGACAAGATGCAGGAGTTGGCGTCGAGCTTCCGCGGAAGTCTGCACGCGGGTGTAGGTCTCGCAGAAGGCCAGACGATGCAGCTACTCGGCGTGAACGGAAACCTGCCGGACATGGGGCAGGCGATCGAGTATCACGACAAGCAGATTGCGCTCGCCGCGCTCGCCCACTTCCTCAACCTCGACAAGGGTGGCAGTTTCGCTCTCGCGTCCGTCCAGGAAGACATGTTTGTCCAGTCCGTGCAAACGGTCGCAGAATCCATCGCCAACACGGCGAATGCCCACATCATCGAAGATCTGGTCGACATCAACTTCGGTGAATCCGAAGCGGCGCCGCGAATTGTGTTCGATGAGATCGGCTCTCGTCAGGACGCAACCGCAGCATCTCTGGCGCTGCTGGTACAGAACGGACTTCTCGAGGCTGACGAGGCGCTGAAGATCGCAGTCCGGCAGAACTTGGGCTTGCCGACGAACTCCAAGGCTGCTGAGGAGTCGACGACATGACCGATCTGTTGACGCCCGACCGCGCAATTCTCGTGACTATCCCCAACGTCGAGCTGATCAAAGCCGGATCCTGGGAAATCTCGACGGGCACATGGAATCCAACGTCGGAAGATCTCTACGCCGCAGTCGCTGCGCTGAGTTCGCCGGCCATCCGACGCCCCACTCTCAAGCTCGGCCATACCGATCCGAGGTTCGACGGTGAGCCGACGATCGGCTACATCGACAATCTGCGCGTCGAGGACAACGGGACCACGCTCGTCGGGGACTACTGCGGCCTTCCTGGTTGGCTCGGCGACATCATGGCGTCCGCCTACCCGGATCGCTCGATCGAAGGCCGGTACAACGTCACCGACCAAACCGGAAGAACTCATCCATTCGTTCTCGAAGCGGTTGCGCTACTGGGTGTCACATCGCCTGGCGTCGGGACGCTCGGGAGCATCATCGACGTCGCCAGGCTGTACGGCGTGGCGGCTACTTCCAGCGGAAAGGAGTCATTCACGATGCCAGTATCCAAAGACGGATCACCGCACGCTTCCGCTGTTGTGGTCGCTGCGTCAGTGACTGTGGCGGAGCTGCAGAGCTCGTTCTACAACGGGCCCGCGGCAAACAATTGGTGGTGGATCGAAGACATCTTCGTGGACCCACCCGAAGTGGTGGCGATCAACGACGAGGACGGCACCCTGCATCGGGTGCCGTTTGTCGTAGAAGGCGAAGAGATTACGTGGGGAGAGCCTCAGGAAGTGAAGCGCGAGTATGTCGCCGCTTCCTCCGTTCTCCGCGAACCCCTGGCCCACTGGGCCGACAAGGAATCCTCTCGGGCCGACGTGCCAGAGAAGACCGTGGCCGCAACCTCGGGCACGAACACATCCGATACAGAAGGAGGCTCGACTGTGGCATTCACGGATGAGCAGATCAAGGAACTCCGCGAGGCCCTCGACCTCCCGGACACCGCAACCGAGCAGACGCTCTTCGACGCGTTGCTCGACAAGGCGACGGCCCCCGACAAGTCCGAGGACGAGTCGGAATCCAACACTCCAGTCGCAGCGTCGATCTCGAAGCTGAGCGAGGTCGCCAAGGCGAACGGACTAGTGCTGGTCGAGGCCAGCGGATACGAGGAGACCCGAGCTATGGCCGAGCGAGGCGCCAAGGCGCTCGATCGCCAGGAGAACGCCGACCGCGAGAAGTTGGTTTCCGAAGCCATCCACGCCGGCAAGATCCCGACCGCTCGAAAGGATCACTGGCTCAAGGCTCTCGAAGCCGATCCCGAAGGCGTAGCTGCATCACTCGCAGCGCTCGCGCCGGGACTGATCCCGGTGTCCGAGGTTGGCCACAGCGTTGCCGCCTCGACCGAGACCGCCGAACTCGGCTGGTTCGGTGCATCTACCCCAAAGGAGGCCTGATCATGGCGAACGAAAACATCGGCGTGTACGAACCCGGAGCTGATATCTCCGGCCGCGCCAAGACTGCAGTCACCGGAAAGCGATTCCTCGCCATCGTCGGCAATCGTGACGGCGGGAACATCTCGGTCGGTCACGCAACGGCGGCCGGTCGCACCTGCGGCGTCTCGGACCGCGACACCGCGGCAGGCGATCTCGTGGGAATCAAGCGAGGCAAGGACCGCGTCACCTTCGTGACCGCCTCCGGACCCATCGCCGCCTTCGCCGAGGTGGAGGTCGGCGCTGCCGGCGTCGCAGTCACCAAGACATCGGGTGTAGCCGTGGGCTACGCCGTCACCGCTGCAGCGTCGGGTGCCGACGCTGAGATCAGCCTCTACTGAAAGGGGACGCATCATGCCTTCTCCCTCTCCCGTGGCGTACCCGCTCGGTGCGCCCACCCTCGTCGGCGGCGTCCTCACCGTCGACACTGCCCTGAAGCAGCCGCAGCGCATCACCAAGCGGCTCGCCGACATCACGCTTCAGAAGTTCATCGTGGACAAGATCTTCTCGTCCTCGGGTGTCTCTGTCGCGTCCGGAGCCGTGATCTACGACCAGGTCGTGGCAAACGAGCTCTACACCGCTCGTGACATCGAGCAGCGTGCGGCCGGCAACGAGTACCCGATCGTCGGCGGCGAGCGCCAGGACCCCAAGACCGCATCGGCCGAAGACTGGGRTGGCAAGTTCTTCATCACCGACCAGGCGAAGAGTCGAAACGACGTCGTGTACTTCGACAACCAGGTGACTCAGCTCGCCAACACGGTTGTGCGGAAGGTCAACGCGCGCGCAGTCGCAACTCTCGAGTCCGCCATCGCCGGTCTCAACGGCGCGGGCGTGGTCCCTGGCCACGACTGGTCGAACATCACCCTCTCGGGCAACGCACCGACCCCCAACGCGGAGCGCCCCGGCGCTGACTTCGCCAAGGTCCAGCTCGCCGCCGACCGCGAGGAACTCGGCGTGGTCTACGACCTGTGGATCGTGAACCCGCAGGAGAAGGCGAACCTGGTCATCGCTTACGGCGAGGACTACGAAGCCATCCTCCGGGCATCCGGGATCGAGATCTTCGATTCCAATCGCGTGACCGCCGGAACCGCCTACGCCGTCGCGCGCGGGCAGGTCGGTTTCCTCGACTACGAAGTCGGTCTGACGACCGAGACGTGGCGAGAAGAGAAGACGCGCAAGAACTGGGTCCAGTCTTACGTCCAGCCGATCTTCGGAGTTACGAACCCGTACTCCATCAAGAAGGTCACCGGATTGGCGGGCTGACATGACCGAGAAGACGATACGAGTTGCGGTATGGGAGTACCTCAACCACGAAGGTAAGCGCCGGTTCGCCTACTTCGGTGACGTTGTCGATCTGCCCGATTCGGAGATCGAGCGCGGCGAGCAGGTCGAGGCGTTCGGCGCAGATCTGACACTCTCGGATCTCGCTGAACAGCCTGACCATTCGACCGAGGCGGAAGTGCCTGTAGAACAGCCTGCCACTCCGGCGGAGCCTGGCGCGACAACCGCGGACACTCCACCGGTTGTCGACGTCAAGCTCGAGCGTCCGAAGAATGCGGCGCCGAAGCCTGAATGGGTCGAGTACGCAGCCTGGCGGGGTGTCGACGGTGTCGAGGACATGAGCAAGGACGAGCTCGTCGCCGCAGTCAACGCGCTCGACGCACAGTGAGATGAGGGGGCTTCATGGCATTCGCAACACCTGACGAGCTTGCGGCGCAATGGGGCCCCCTCGATTCGATCCAACAGGCGCGGACGACCGCACTGCTGGACATGGCCGAGCGCATGCTGCGAAAGCACGTCGACTTCAGTGGAGCACAAGCAGGCGACGACCTGCTGGAGATCGCCAAGCAAGTGTCGATCGACATGGTGATCGATGCGCTGATTCCCGGGCAGCACCGAGGGAAGTCGTCGTACTCGCTGGCTGCCGGAAGTTTTCAGGAATCGGCTACCTTGCTCAACCCCTCGGCGACGCTGGTGTTCACCAAGGATCAGCGCGCTCTGTTCGACCTTCCGGGAGGCGCTTCGCCGCGGTGGTACTTCGGGGATGATCCCCAGTGACATTCTCTCTGACTCGTTCTGTGGAGCATGCCGCGTACGTCGCAGTTGGCGAAGACGAGTTGGGCAACGAAATCGCCAGCCACGCCTTGCCAGTCACGGTTCGCGTATTCGGCTGGGAGCCGCCGCGATCCGATGAGCCTGCCTTGGCCGGCCACGATCGTGTGGTCGTCGACTTGAAGCTGTATGCGCCGCAGTCCATGGGCGCCAAGCCTGCTGACTACGTGATGGTTAGTGGCAAACGCTTCGAAGTGATCGGCTGGCCCGAGGATCCGAATGACAATGGCATCTGGAGCCCCGGTCTCGTGTCGGTCAATCTACGAAGAATCGAGGGTTGATGGCCAAGCGGATGAAGGTAACCCACGCCGAGGGTGTCGACATTCTCGGTGAGGTCGCGGTGAGTGTGGAAGAGGGTATTCTCCTCGTCTTCACCGACCAGACGAAGACCGCACTGATCAAGGCTTATAACCGCGAGGTGTGGGCCTTCGCCGAGTTCGTGGAGGTGGACGGTGAAGTTCGAACCGAATGAACAAGCCTTCTTTCACATCCGCAGCGTGCTCGCGCGACCATTGGTCGAATCGACCGCGGCGCGCATCGCCGGATCGTTCGGCGCCGGATACGGCTGGTCGTCCAGGCAAGGTCAGAAGCGCTGGCGCGCAAGCGTCTACCCGAAGACGTGGGCGGCTCGCATGGACAACGCTACGAACAACACGATGGTCCGACGATTCGGGAGTGGATGATGGCCGACAACTGGGGCGAAGCCCCTCCGTCACAGGCGGTCATGGTCGCAGCGCTCAAAGCCGGACTGGCTGCCGAGGGCGACACCACGCACGTTGGAACGAAGGCGCCGAGAGACACGGAAAACCCGAGCGCTCGCCGGATCCGCGTCTCTCGCATCGCCGGTGGAAGTGAAACCTTCGCCACTGATTCGGCGCGGTTTCTGATCGAGTGTTGGGACCCTAGTGAATTGGCTGCCGAGCAGTTGGTGAACAAGGTGCGTCGGCTCCTGAAACAGTGCCGGGGGCAGCGGTTCGCCGGGGCGTTCATTCACGGATCCAAAGCGACCTCACTTCCCGTCAATTTTCCCGATCCCGGCACGTCGTCGGCCCGTTTTCAATTCACCGGTGAGCTGACCATCGGCTTGCTGTAACAGATTTCGCTCGACCCTCTGGCCCGGTGCAACGATGCCTGAGAGGGGCAAATCATGACTGTCAATGTCAACAACGCGTTCGTCGGCACTCCTCCCATCGATGGAGGCGTGTTCTTCCGCGCTCCGGTGGGAACCGAACTTCCCACCGATGCACTGTCCGCGCTCGATCCGCTGTTTCTCGATCACGGTGCCGTGGGCGAGGACGGTCTGACTGTCGCCCAGACTCGCGACAACACCGACATCAAGATGTTCGGTGGTAAGACGTTCATCAACGTCCAGACCAACTACGACGAGACGATCACCATCACGCTGCTCGAGGACGATCTCGTGGCAGTGCTCAAGACCTCGTTCGGTGATGCCAATGTCATCACGACTCCTGCGACCGCGCTGCATGGTGTGCAGAAGACGATCTACCACACTGCCGATCCGCTGCCGATCAGTTCCTTTGTCGTCGAGGCGATCTCCGGAAAGAAGACGAAGCGCTACGTCGTCGAGAACGGCCAGGTTGTCACGGTCGGTGAAGTGAAGGACGTTCACAACAACGTCACGAGCCGCACGCTGACCATCAAGACCTACGCGCCGACTTCGGTCGAGCTCAAGGGCGGAAACGTGGTCGAGTACCGCGACGACGGAGTCCTGACCCCTTAGTCGCCGTGCCGGGCCCAGCCACCTTGCCGAGCACGGCGCTACTCCCAGGAGGTAACTGATGACGTACGACGAACAGACCTGGACCGACAACGATCCGTCCACCCCACTGTCCGCTTCGCGACTCCGTCACATCGAAGAGGGCGTGAAGGGTGCCCACGATTCGATCGACGAGCTGCCTGCGCCATTCTCTGGCGCGTACGGCGATCTTTCCGGCAAGCCGACCATTCCCACCTTGCCGGCGCTGGCGACAGCCGCCGAATTGCAGGCAGGAACAGTCACAACGTCGCGTCTGGTGAGTCCCAAGCTGATTCACGACGAGATTGCACGGCAGATCGCTGCCATCGCGCCGTAACGGCGTTGAACCCACCCGGCAGGGGTTGATTGACACCCCACTGCACCGGGCCGCCCTTGCCGGGTGGCCTCAAAGGCCCGGTCGCATATCTCCCATAAGAAACACAACGAAAGGCCTGGTGCAACATGGCAACCCATCGTATTACCTCCGCACACGCTGAGAAGTCCAAGCTCAAGATCGAATTCGAGACCGTCGATCCGGCCGACGAAAACGCCGAACCGATTCTTCACACTCTGAACGTGCCGAAGTGGCACTACCGGCCGAAAGCTGTTGTCCTCGAGTCCAAGAAGTGGCTCGAAAAGGAGAACGCCGACCGCAAGAAGTCCAAGGACGATGAAGTCACCGCACTCGAGCTGATGATCTTCACAGTCGGACTCGTGCAGCCCGAATTGAAGCCGCTCGTCGACGGACTGTCGATGGGGGAGCAGCACGAGATCTGGCAGGTCTGGTCGGGGGAGGTACCGATCTCCGAGGGGGAATCGGAAGCCTCCTCAGAATCCTAGAAGACAGGAAAGCTGAGGGGGCCATACAGGCCGACCTACTGGACAGAGGGCGGTCGCTCGAAGACTTGGGCGACACCCTCTCCTGGTGGGACCTGGCGTGCATCATCGAGAACTTGCCTGCGTCGTCGGCCTACTCGCGCTACCTGGATCCGGACGCTATCTACCGGACGCCGGAGAACATGATCGCCATTCTCGCCGCCGATGGCGCGCGCGGCACGAACGCGCTCTTCAAGCTCCTGGTCTCAGATCCGGCAAGTAGGCCCGAGCCGCCCAAGAAGTCCGGCGTCGTCATAGATGCACGCGCAGAGATCAAAAAACGTCAGGCCCAATTCGCCGCACAGAAGGCGGCAGAGGCCGTGTGACAACTCAATAGTGGAGGTGCTCCGTGGCAACCGAACTCGGCGTTGGATACCTGTCGATCGTCCCGGAGACCTCCAAAGTCATCCCCGGCATCGACAAGGCGCTCACCGGTGCCCAGGCCAATGCTGACCGGGCTGGCCAGGGGATGGGCAGCAAGATCGCCGGTGGCATCGGCACCACACTCAAGTTCGGTGCCGCCAGTGCAGGAGCTGCCGCGGCCGGTGTCATCGGAACGGCACTGACCCAGGGCATGGCCCGGGTCGTCGCAATCGACGACGCCAAGGGCAAGCTCGCCGGACTCGGCCACACGGCCGAAGGTGTCACCACCATCATGGATTCCGCTTTGGCGTCCGTGAAGGGGACCGCCTTCGGTCTGGGCGATGCTGCCGGCATCGCAGCATCGGCAGTCGCCGCAGGGATCAAGCCCGGCGAAGAACTGACGAAGTACCTCACACTCACCGGTGACGCGGCAACCATTGCCGGATCCTCACTCGAGGAAATGGGCTCGATCTTCAACAAGGTCCAGACCTCTGGCAAGGCGTACACCGACAACCTGAATCAGCTTGCCGACCGCGGTATCCCGATCTTCCAGTGGCTCCAGGACGAGTACGGCGTCACTGCCGAAGAGTTGTCCAAGATGGTCAAGGAAGGCAAGGTCGACGCCGAGACCTTCAACAAGGTCATCCAGGAGAACATCGGCGGCGCCGCGCTCGAATCCGGCAAAACGCTTCGCGGTTCATTCGCGAACATGAAGGCCGCGCTCGGCCGCGCCGGTGCTGCAGTGATCGAGCCGTTCCTGCCGATGATGAAGGCAGGCCTCGGAAAGGTCATGGAGTTCACCGACAAGGTGACACCCCACCTGAAGGCTGGCGCCGAGAAGGCTGCCGCAGGACTGACTGACATGGGTCGCGCATTCATGTCGTCGGGAGACTCCATCGAGGGCCCGGCGACGAAGATGGAACGCTTCGGCGTCAAGGCCCGCGAGGTCGTAGACGGCATCAAGGGCGTCTGGTCCATCCTGTCGAAGGGAGAGTTTGCAGGGTCCAGGATGACCTTCGGCCTCGACGAGGACTCGAAGGCTGTTGATGTCCTGTTCAAGATCCGCGAAACCGCGATCGGCGTCAAAGACATCCTCTTCAAGGGCGACTACACCAATCCAATCTGGGGACAGCTCGAGGATTCCAAAGCAGTCGACGTCTTGTTCCGGATCCGTGAAGGCGCACAGGCGCTCTGGGGCGTAGTCAAGTCACCGTCCGCGGAAAAGTTCACCGCATTCCTTGATGTAGTCAAGGGCACCGGCGGCGAGGCTGCAGGTGCGATGGGCAAGGTCGAGTCCGGGGCAAGCACCCTCACAGGGGCATTGAAGTCCGTGGGCTCGGCGGCGGCGGGTGGGGCAACGGCACTTGTTGGGCTTGGCGGTGACACTGCGACAGTCGCTGTAACTGGAATCAAAATGCTCGGCTCGATGATGGGCTTCCTGGCTGATCATTCCACGATCGCACAGGTTGCGGTGGTCGGGCTCGCGGGCGCTTTGATCAGCAYCAAGGCGACCACAGCAATCGGTAACATCGGCCGATTCCTGGCGGCAATCCAAACTCCGGCGACGATTGCATCGCAGATGGCGATGACGCGAGCGCTGAATGCGCACTCGGTATCCATGCGTGCCTACATTGTCACGCTGGGCGGCACTCTTCCTCCGGAACAGGCAAGCTTGGCCTCCCGTGCCAGACTCGCCGTCACAACCCGACTCTCAGCTGTAGCGACAGCTTCCGCGACGTCATCGCTAGTTGCGTACGCGGTAGCCCAGCGGGCGGCGGCTGCATCATCGGGCCTTCTGGTTGGTGGCATGCGTCAGGCGGTTGCCTCTACCGCGATGATGGGCGCGCGAGTCGCAGGCGCGGGAACGACGGCAATGAATGGACTCAAGTCGGGACTCGGCAGTGCTGTCGGCCTTCTGGGCGGTCCGGTTGTAGCGGGCGTCATGGCCGCCGGCGCCGCGGTTATGTACATGGGATCGAAGTTCTCTGGCGCCAACGACAAGATCAAGAACTCTCAGAAGACATATGCCGACTATGCAGTCAGCGTTCGTGATTCGAACAACGATCTGAAGAACGCTTTCGACAAGTCCAACGGTATCGCCGATTCCGGTGTGCTGAGCGTCGTCGAGGCTCAGGTCAACTCGGCACGGACTGCACAGAAGGAATTTGCCGACTCCGCTCCGGGCATCTGGGGCGGCATCGGGTCGTCTATCGCCACCGTTTGGGACTCTGTCGACGGCCGAATTGACGGCACAGCCATGAAGTCGTTCTCTACTGCAGAGGATCTCGGCAAGAAGGGCCGAGATGCGTCGGCAGCGTTCGACAAGCTGAACATGTCGACGTCCGACATCGCGAAGGTTCTCACCGGGCCAAAGGATGCGTACAAGGCGTTCACGGATCAGATTCTGCAGACCACCGAAGGCGGTGGGGCGCTGGTCGACATCTTCGACAAACAGCGTAAGACGCTGGAGGAGCTTAAGACTCCAGCTGGCGAGTTCTCAGCAGCCGTGAAGGCCATCAATGACGGCTCCGTATCGGCGGCGTCCGGTATTGACGCGATGAACTCGGCTCTCGCTCGTCAGCGCGGCGAGCAGAATTCGGTCGGCGACGCGCAGCAGTTCGTAAACGATACTTTGCGCTCATTCTCTGAGGCTGCTGCGACAGCTGGCGCAAGTGTTGTCCTGGCATCCGGTGATATCGACACCGCGACGGCAGCTGGATCGCGACTGCGCAATGAGACCAAGAATATGCAGTCTGCGATAGATATGGCGGCAAACTCGGCCTACGCGAACGGGATCAAGCAGAAGCAGTCGCATGAGGAGGCGGCGCAGGCCGCTGTCGATGCCGGCATGGCGGTTCAGCAGTCGTTTATCGAGCAGGCGGAGAAGGCTGGGATTCCGCGTCAAGCGGTGATGGACCTCATCGCTCAGTTCAACCTGATTCCTCCGAGCAAGTACACGCTCATTCAGGTTGAGGCCGACGAGGCTACGGCAAAGTTGAACAACCTCAATGCCTTGAAGAATCAGTTCGCGCAGAACCTGACGATCACGCCGCAGGTTGCGGCGCCGATGTCGACACCTTTGCCGTTCGGGGTCTTTGGAAACCATCGTCGTGCGCGGCTTCCGAAGAACTCGGGTGGATCGCGACTACCTACGGTCGGCCCGGGCACTGACACGGTCGACGGGTTCCTGGGAATCGGCGCTGATGGCGTTCCTACCACTTGGGCTGACAAGGGCGAATGGATCATCAACGGGAAATCCTCCGAGAAATGGAACCGTGTTCTCGGGGCAATTAACAGAGATGAACCTTGGCTGGAGAAGATTCTTCCGAGGCATGCCGCCGGTGGCATCGTCGGAACTGCGGTCGACGCAGCGCGAAGCGTCACCGGGGTCAAGTACAAGTGGGGTGGCGTCGGCCCTGACGGGTTCGACTGTTCCGGATTCGTCGGATGGCTGCAGCAGATCCTCATGGGATTCGGCAAGGCCACCAGTCGGATTTACACGACCTACAGCCTGATCGGCGGCGCGACAGCAGGTCTCGCGAAGGGGCTGAACTCGGCCTCGCCGTTCAATGTGGGCGTCTCGGAAGAGCATATGGCCGCGACTCTCGACGGCCAGCCTGTCGAATCCGGTGGTTCACATGGCGATGCACGGATTGGTGCGCCTGCCGTTGGTGCGAATGACGGACAGTTCCCGTACAAGTTTCACCTGCCGCTCGACAAGATCGCCGGTGGATACTCGCCGGGATCGGGCACATCGGCCAATCAGTATTCGAGTGGCGAATCGACGTGGACCGAGAAGGACGACCTGGCGCTTGAATCGGCTCGTGTCTCGATTCAGCAGGCCAAAGAGGCCCGAGACAAGGTCTACGCCAACGAGAAGAAGTCTGATGCCGACCGGCAACAGGCTGACCTCAGGGTGCAGCGCGCAGAGCAACGGGTCATCGACCTGGAAGCAAAGCGCGAGGGTGCCGGCAGTGCCAAGTCCTACGGTCCTGCCCCGGATCTGCCGGGCGAGATGACGGATGAGGCGATGGAGCTCCGCAATGCGGAGATCGCTGTCACCGAGGCTGAAATCGCACGCGACCGGGCGTATGGCGAGGCGGATTCCACGAGCATCGACAAAGAGAAGGCCGACATGGCCGTCTATGCGGCGCGTAACCGCTTGTCGGAGACTCAGAAGAAGTTGCTCGAGGAAGGGGACAAGCCCGGCGACAAGTCTCGGCTGAAGACGTTCGCAGAGATCGGTTCCGACCTCGGCGGCATCTTGGCCAACGGGCTACTCGAGACGTTCGGACTGCAGGACTCACTTCTTGCGGATCCGAACAAGTTCTTCGCAGACAACACCGGACCCACCGGTGCGCGCACGACGGAACCACTCAAGAAGCCGAAGCCGTTGGGTGCAACTCCCGCGACGGAAATCGTTGCTCCACCGACGATGACCATCAGCTTGTCGGAAGCGATGACTCAGCTTCCGTTCACGCCGGACTGGAATGACCCACTAGGGACGCTCAAGAAGTTGAGTGCGTTCGATCAGGGCGGTGAGGCATCGGGCTTGGGATTCATGCCCAAGGCGATTCTCGAGCCTGAGCGGGTTCTGTCGCCGCGGACCACGCAGGACTTCAACCGTCTTGTCGGGGTTCTCGACCGAGGAGACGTTCTGAACGACTTCGAATCCGGCAACCAACGCGGTGGGGGGAGCACGACATATGCCCCCACGTTCACCGGACTGCTCGACGAGGAGCAGATGTTTTCGATGTTCGAACGCTGGCAGCGCCGGACCCAAACCGGCGGTGGCCAGCGGACTGTCGCTCACCGTTCCCGGCGCCGGTGACAACGATTCGTAGGAGGTGCCACGCATGGCAAAGAATTTCGGCTACATAGATATTCTCGGCCGTCCGTGGCACCTCTACGGGTTCATGGAGGCCGCGGAGAACGTTGCGATTCTCGACAAGGCATCGGGACTGTATTTGCCACCGACCGAACTCGTTACGTCATCGGGCGCGTGGCAGATCGGTTCGACGCCCCGTAAAACGATCGAGGACGAGCGCAAGGTCGGACTTCTCATCGGTACGCGAGGGGCAAACGAGGACATCCACGACGAAGTCGAAAGTGCTTGGTGGGACGGCTGGTCGACAGAGAGGGCCGGGCGTTTCACGGCGAGTAAAGGCAGCGGCCCGTACCGCTGGCTCGATATCCGCAAGAGCAAGAACCCTCCATCGGAGTGGTCGATCGCGCCCGACGTGAACAACTTCATGGAGCACGACATGGAGTTAGTCGCTTGCAATCCGGCATGGCAAGCGGGGATGCGCGAAGACGAGCAAGTCGTCTCAGGTCAGCGAATCTTCGAACTCACCAATCCGACGGACCGGCCGTTGTGGCCGATCATTCTCGGCACGCCCGGATCGACTTGGGAAATCCAAGACGGCACGACATCGCGGATGGTGAAGATGCCGGCGCTCAATCAGAACTGGAAGCTGTACACGGATCCGCAGGTTCGAACGCTCGAAGTCGAAAACGGGCCGGCCGTGTGGCCGGAAGCGATGCGCGGTGTCACGTTCACGGATCCGATTCCGCCGCGAACCATCTATCCGATTCAGTTCAAGATCAAGGGCACTGGCGACATTCGCATCGAATTGATCGACCAGTACTCGAAGCCGTGGGGGTGATCCGGTGAGCGTTCTCAGTGCAGTCTCGGAAAAGATCACCGCTCGGCGCGAGAAGGAAGAACGCGATCACAACGCGCGCGATCGAATCGGGCTGTGCGACAAAGAGTGGCGGCTGATCACCGAGATCGTCGGAGAAGAAGAAGTCGACTTCGGCAAGATGATCAACGACACCGAGGAAGGACGGTTCGTTCTCCCTGGCGACCATCCGTGGAATGACTGGCTCGTCTATCAGAACACGGTCGAAGAAGACATTCACTTCTATGTCGAGCCGATCGACAACCCCGAGAAACGCATCGGGTACAAGGTCATCGATATCGAGGTCGAGTTCAACGCTGACGATGGCTACGAACGCGTCACAGTGATCGGTCTCGAAGACATCGAGCACGTCAAGAACAACTTGGCATGGGCAAATACGCTCGCACCGTTGGAGTTTCAGTTTCCGAAGTCCGACGTCCAGGCCAAACGCGCGAAGACCGCGGTTCGCTCGTATCTGTTCCGGAACTTCCTCCGCGAGTACCAATCGAGTTGGCTTCCGCACCCGTTCAACCTGTGGGACAAGACCTACTGGAAGAACAACATCGACCCCTCGAAGTGGAAGGTACTGATCGCCCCGCAGATCGGTCCGGACACATCCGAGTGGACTGTTCTCGCA
>NZ_JBFUBU010000071.1:0-16297 GCF_056405595.1 Polaromonas sp. P1_G1 | reverse complement strand
GCGCTAGCCCATAGATGAACTATGGGCGTCGCACCGCGCCTTGCATCCCATCCCGAGAAGGGGCTTGCGTGACCCCACTTAGATCGTAAACAGGTTCTTAGCCTGGGTTGGCTATCTGCGAAGATAGCGTGCTTTATTTCAAGCAAACCCAGGAGCAAGCATGCAAGACGGTATCCACCCTGAGAGGCTTCATGCCTCTGTGCGCGCATGACGACGAGCGGGCAGCTGGGTTTCGGTTTTGACGAGGGCATGCTGGCGATGGCCGCCGAGGCCGCTGCCGCCAAGCTGCGCAAGCCCAAGGCGCCCAAGCCCGTGGCGCCGGTTCCCGCTGCGCCATCCGCCACGACCAACAGCAACCCCGAGGCCATGGCCCTGGCGCTGGAACAGCACGCCGACTACCGCGTGCTCAGGCGCCTGGTGCCGGCCATGGAATTTCCCGGTACGCCGCTGGGGCCCGTGGCCCATGTCGTGATCCTCGACACCGAAACCACCGGGCTCGACGCCTCGCGCGACCAGATCATGGAGCTGGCGCTGCTGCGCATCCAGGTCGACATCCAGACCGGCCTCGCGATGGGGCCGGTGCAGGTCTACGACGGACTGCGCGACCCCGGCATGCCGGTGCCGAAAATCGCGCGCGAGATTACCGGCATCACCGACGAGATGCTGGCGGGCCAGCAACTGGACATGGCGCGCGTCGCCAGCCTGCTGGAGGGTGTGGACCTCGTCATTGCGCACAACGCCGGTTTTGACCGCCCCTTTGTGGAAGGCCTGATTCCCCAGGCCCAAGCCTTGAACTGGGCCTGCTCTTTCGCCGACATCGACTGGACGGCGGCGGGCCACAGCTCGGCCAAGCTCAGCTACCTGGCCTCCGAACTGGGCTGGTTTTACGATGCGCACCGCGCGGAGATGGACTGCCACGCCCTGCTCAAGGTCTTGATGGCCGGGCTGCCGGGCCTGGGCGTGAACGGGCTGGCGCACCTTCTGGCCGCGTCCCGCTTGCCGAGCTATCGCCTGCAAGCCACCGGCGCGTCTTTCGCGGCCAAAGACTCTCTCAAAAACCGCGGCTATCGCTGGGACAGCACCGCCAAGGTCTGGCACACACGGCTGGGCGGCGACGCCGCACTGCAGGCCGAATGTGAATGGCTGCAGCAGGAAGTCTACGGCGGGCGCGCCGCGCGCCTGGCGTGGGAGCGTTACGACGCCGCAAGCCGTTATTCGGGCCGCCCGGGTACGCCGGGCTGGGCGCAGCTTAACGGCTAAGCCTCCGGATTCTGCGCGGGAACATTCCCGCGCAGGCGGTGTCTGACGGCCTTAGGGATGAATCCCAGGAGTTTCCCCCCCCCCATGAATATCGTTAAAACTGTTTCCGGCGCGGCGCTTGCCGCGCTCGTGGTCCTGGTCGCGGGCTGTGCCACCAGCGTGCAGCCCGGCATGTCGCGCGAGCAGGTCCTCGCGAGCTACGGCACGCCGACGCGTACGGTGCCGCTGGCCTCGGGCACACGCCTGCAATACTCCGCCCAGCCCGCGGGCCAGTGGGCCATCATGGTCGACCTCGATGCCACGGGCAAAGTGGTCAGCAGCAGGCAGGTCCTGAACATCCAGGACTTCTCCAGGATAGAAGTCGACAAATGGACGCGCGCGGACGTGGAGCGAGAGTTCGGACGTCCCGCCAAGATCGATGGTGTGATTTCCTGGTCGGGCGACATCATGACCTACCGCTGGCGCGATGGCGTCCAGGACATGTTCTTCTTTGTCTACCTGGATGCCGGCAACGTGGTGCGGCGTGTCGGCCAGGGCATGGAGTTCCCGGTCCGGGTGAACGACCGCTGACCCAGCGTCTCCTGGCGCGCCGCTTAGTCGCGCGATACAGCGCGGCCGATCTCCGGCCAGCGGTGGTGCAGATACATCCAGGCGACCAGGCCTATGCACATCATGGCCAGCGACACCGCGGCCAGCGCGGGCGTGGAATGCATCACCAGCGGCGCCACGATACCGGCCACGATGCCGTTGGCGGTCGAACCGATAAAGGCCTGCAGCGACGATGCCATGCCGCGCCGCTCAGGGTACAGGTCCAGCACCAGCAGGGTGACGACAGGCACCATCAGCGCCCAGCCAAAGGCGAACACCGCGATCGGGAACAGCGCCCACGAGGCATGCGGCGTGAAGACCAGGTTGGCCGCGAGGTTGAGCACCGAGGTCACCAGCATGATCACGAAGCCGTGGCGTATCTGCTGCTTGGGCGCGATCTTGCCGGCCAGGCGACCGCTGAGCCAGGCGCCAGACATGATGCCGGAGATGGTCAGGATGAAGAACCAGAAGAACTCCGTGGGCTGCAGCGACAGGTGCTCGCCGAGGAAGGCCGGCGCCGACAGCACATACAAAAACATGCCGTTGAAGGGCACGCCGCTGGCCAGCGCCAGCAGCAGAAAGCGCGGGCTGGAGCCCAGCTGCCAGTAGCCGCGCATCAAATGCCGGACCTCGAAGGGCTGGCGATCCAGCGGCGGCAGCGTTTCAGGCAGGAAGCGGAAATTGGTCGTCCAGAGCACCACGCCCACGCCCGTGAGGAACCAGAAGATGCTGTGCCAGCCCAGGTGCACAAACAGCCAGCCGCCCACGATGGGCGCCAGCGCCGGCGCCACGCCGAAATAAATCGTGACCTGGCTCATGACCTGCTGAGCCTGGGCCGGCGGGTACATGTCGCGGATCACGGCGCGCGAGACCACGATGCCCGCGCCCGTCGACAAACCCTGCACGGCGCGGAAGAAAACCAGCTGGCCTATGCTTTGCGACAGCGCGCAGCCGGCCGAGGCCAGCGTGAACAGCGCGATGCCCCAGAGCACCACCGGGCGGCGGCCGAAGCTGTCGGCCAGCGCGCCGTGGAACAGGTTCATGAAGGCAAAACCGAACAGGTAGGCCGACAGCGTCTGCTGCATTTCCACCGGCGAGGCGCCCAGCGACTGCGCGATGCCGGAAAACGCCGGGATGTAGGTGTCGATGGAAAACGGCCCCAGCATGCCCAGGATGGCCAGCAGGGCGGCGAGTGTCCAGCGCGGTGCGCGCCAAAGCTGGTCGGCGTTGGGGTTCATGCGTTTTTGAGTTTGAGGGCGGTTTCGTAGAGTTCGTTGCGGCCCACGCCGGTGATGTCGGCGGCCAGCTTTACGGCGGTCTTCAGCGGCAGTTCGGCCAGCAGCAGTTGCAGCACGCGCATGCCGTCTTCGGCGCTTTCGGGCACGGCGGACGGGTGCAGCACCAGGGCGAATTCGCCGCGCGTGCGCTGCGGCCCGGCGGCCAGCCAGGCCGCGAAGTCCTGCGCCGGCACTGTCGCGATTTCCTCGAACTGTTTGGTCAGCTCGCGCCCCACGGTGACGAGACGTTCTCCCAGCACGGCCATGGCCCGCGCCAGCGCCTCGATGCGGTGCGGCGCCTCGAGGATCACGATGGCCCGCGCGTCGGTTTGCAGCGCGGCAATCGCCTGGTCGCGCTCGCCGGCCTTGCTCGGCAGGAAGCCGGCAAAAACAAATCCGGTTTCACCGCCCGGGCTGCCGAGGCCGGCCACGCTGAGCACCGTGGTGACGCTGCTGGCGCCGGGCAGGGGCATGACGGCCAGGCCGGCCGCGCGCACCGCGGCGACCAGGCGCGCGCCGGGGTCGCTCACGGCCGGCGTGCCGGCGTCGCTGACATAGGCCACGCGCTCGCCGCGCTGCAGGCGCTCAATCACCAGGCCGGCGGCCTGCGCCTCGTTGTGTTCATGCACCGCGAGCAATGGCTTGTCGATGCCGTACTGGCGCAGCAGAGGCTGGGAATGGCGTTTGTCTTCACAGGCAATCGCGTCAACCAGCTGCAGCACCTGCAGCGCGCGCAGGCTGATGTCGGCCAGGTTGCCGATGGGCGTGGCCACGACATACAGCGCGCTTTCCGGATAATGCTGCATGCCCGCCGCGGCGCGCGCCGCATCCAGTGCCAGTTCGAAAGAAGCGTTCAATGTGGTTTTCCAGAAAACAGGTTTCCAAGGTGCCGCCGGCGGCCGCGGTCGCCGACGCGCGTCCCTTGCCCGGGCAGGTTACCACCAAGTCGCGCGGTGACGCGGCGGAGTCCGCCGCGCGCGCCTGCCTGGTGCGGGCCGGCCTGCGCTTCGTGGAAGCCAATTACCGCACCCCCGGCCGTGGCGGCGGCGAGATCGACCTGGTGATGCGCGCGCCCGACGGCACGCTGGTGTTCGTGGAAGTGCGCCAGCGGGCGGGTGACTCGCATGGCGGCGCGGCGGCCAGCATCAGCGCCGCCAAGCAGCAGCGCATCGTGCTGGCGGCGCGCCACTACCTGATGCGTTTCTCCAGCCCGCCGCCCTGCCGTTTTGACGTGGTGCTGGTCAACGGCGCGCTGGGCGACACAATGGGCGCCGCCATCGAGTGGCTGCCGGCCGCGTTTGATGCTTCGTGAATGAGAGCCCGTCGGCGCCAGGCGCCGGCTTCGTCAGGCCTGGAATTCGCTGGGATGCACGGTCTCGAACATCTTGTTGTCGCGTAGGAAGGCGACGATCCAGTGACCGAACTTCTGCGTGAAATGCACGGGAACGGCTTCGTTGAGCGCGAGCGCGATGGACTGACGGACGGACACGTCAATGTCGAGGTTGTCCGAGGGCGGCACGTCCACGCGTATCAGCATGAAGGTGTCGCGGTCCTGCAGCTCCACGCTCGGAGACGGCCATCTCGCGGCCGTCGCGCGCATAAAGGCGGCGGCTGCGTTCCTGGCGACCTCGGGATCAAAGACGGGACTGCTCATGGGGGTGCGTGGACTTCGCTCTTTTAGTAACTGTGTGTATCGATGATGGCCCAATCCTCCCCGGCGCGGCCGTCGCGGGCGGAGTTTTCAGAGGGAAGCGGGCATAGTTCCGGTAACTAGTTCCGGTTTCAGCCCTGTCATTCAAGCCATGTCATTTGCGGGTTGGCCGGAGGGGCCGGCCGTTCGCAAAGCCTCTGATTCTATAAAGATTGCGAAGGGGAGCGGCTGCAGTTTGTCGCGGAAGCTCGAGCAGGCAGGCCTGGGTGCGAAGGGCAACCCCGACCCGCTATCATTGGCCCATGCTTGAACAACGCATAGAACAACAATTTATCGACAGCGCCGACCTCAAGTACCAGGCGGCCCAGGTCCTGTCCAAGCCGATCGCGGCGGCGGTCCAGGCCATTCTGGCCAGCGTCACCAGCGGCGGCAAGGTGCTGGCCTGCGGCAATGGCGGATCGGCCGCCGACGCCCAGCATTTCGCGGCCGAGTTCGTCGGCCGCTACGAACGCGAAAGGCCCGAGCTGGGCGCGATCGCCCTGACGACGGACAGCTCCATCATCACGGCCATCGCCAACGACTACGATTTTTCGGTGATCTTCTCCAAGCAGGTCCGCGCGCTCGGCGGTGCCGGCGACGTGCTGCTGGCCATGAGCACCAGCGGCAACTCGGCCAATGTGCTGGCCGCCATCGAGGCCGCCCACGAGCGCGAGATGACCGTGGTGGCCCTGACGGGCCGCGGCGGCGGCAAGATCACCCACGCGCTGCGTGAAACCGATGTGCATGTCTGCGTTCCGCATGAGCGGACCGCGCGTATCCAGGAAGTGCACCTTCTCGTCCTCCATTGCATCTGCGATGGCGTGGACACCCAGTTACTAGGCGACCAGGAGACCTCTGTATGAAATTTGTCCGGTTTAAACGGCTGACTTTGGCCATCATGACGGCGACCTTGCTGGGCGGCACGCTGACGGCCTGCTTCCCGCTGGTCGTGGGCGGCGTCGCGGGCGGCGCGCTGGTGGCGACCGACCGCCGCACCTCCGGCGCGCAGCTTGAGGACGAGGGCATTGAATTGCGCGCCACCAGCCGCATCCGCAGCAACGTCGGCGAGCGCGTGCACGTCAACCTGACCAGCTACAACCGGCAGGTGCTGCTCACGGGAGAAGTGCCGAATGCCCAGGACAAGCAACTGGTCGAGCAGATCGTCGCGCGCGTGGAAAACGTGAACTCGGTGGTCAACGAACTGGCCATCATGGGCAACGCGACCCTGACGCAGCGCTCTTCCGACGTCCTGGTCACCGGCCGCGTCAAGGCCATGCTGGTCGATGCGCGTGATTTGTCTTCCAACGCCTTCAAGGTGGTGACCGAGCGCGGCACGACCTACCTGATGGGCCGCGTCACGCAGCGTGAAGCCGATCGCGCCACCGAGGTGGTGCGTTCGACGCCTGGCGTGCAGAAGGTCATCCGGATTTTCGAAGTCATCAGCGAAGAAGAACTGGCGCGCATGCTGCCGGCCAAACCGGCCCCGGCGCCGGCTGGAAGCAACAAGCCCGCAGGCAGCTGAAGCAAGGCAAAGCAAAGCAAAGCGGCTGCACCGGTTCATCCGGTGCAGCCGCTTTTTCTTTGGCTGTGTCCGCCTTGAGGCGCTCTACTTGAGGCGTTTTATGAGGCTCGAAGTATCCCAGCGCTGGCCGCCCATGGCCTGCACGTCGGCGTAGAACTGGTCGACGAGGGCCGTGACGGGGAGCCGGGCGCCGTTGCGCTTGGCCTCGTCCAGCACCAGGCCCAGGTCCTTGCGCATCCAGTCGACGGCGAAGCCGAAATCAAACTTGTCGGCCACCATGGTCTTGCCGCGGTTGTCGAGCTGCCAGCTTTGCGCCGCTCCCTTGCCGATCACGTCCAGCACCTGGTTCACGTCCAGCCCGGCCTTCTGGCCGAAGGCGACCGCCTCGCTCAAGCCCTGCACCAGGCCGGCGATGCAGATCTGGTTGACCATCTTGGTGAGCTGGCCCGCGCCGCTGGCGCCCATCAGCGTGAAGGCCTTGGAAAACGCCATGCCGGCGGGCTTGACGGCGTCGAAGGCCGCGGCGTCGCCACCGCACATCACGGTCAGCGCGCCGTTCTGCGCGCCGGCCTGGCCGCCCGACACCGGGGCGTCGATGAACTGCAGGCCGAGCTTGGCGGCAGCCGCGTAGAGTTCGCGCGCCACGTCGGCCGATGCCGTGGTGTGGTCGACAAAAATCGCGCCCGGCTTCATGCCGGCGAAGGCGCCGTCCGCACCCAACGTGACGGCGCGCAGGTCGTCGTCATTGCCGACACAACAGAACACGATGTCGGCGCCGGCCACCGCCAGGCGCGGCAGGGCAGCGTGCGCCGGCTTGGTCGTGGCTGCGTATTCGGCGACCCAGGCAGCGGCCTTGGCGGGGCTGCGGTTGTAGACCGTGACGCTGTGGCCGGCCAGCGCCAGGTGGCCGGCCATGGGATAGCCCATGACGCCCAGGCCCAGGAAGGCGACCTGGCGGGGAGTGGAGGATTCGTAGGTTTTGGCGGTGGTGCTGGACATGGGGAGTTGCCTGAAAGAGGAATGGGAAGGACGAACGGGAGCCGCCGGCGCGAAGCCGGCAGGCTGCCCGGACTTAAACGATGGCGAAGTTTTCGGTACCGGCTGCCAGGTCGGTCGACTTGGCGCGCGTCGAGTTGAGTTTGATCTGCAGGCGCAGGTCGTTCACCGAGTCGGCGTTGCGCAGGGCGTCTTCGTAGGTGATGAAGTGGCTTTCGAAGGCGTCATACAGGGCCTGGTCGAAGGTCTGCATGCCCAGGTTGCGGCTTTTCTTCATGATCTCCTTGATCTCGGAGACTTCGCCCTTGAAGATCAGGTCGGAGATCAGCGGCGAGTTGAGCATGACTTCCACCGCGGCGAAACGGCCCTTGCCGTCCTGCTTGGGCACCAGGCGCTGTGAGATCATGGCCTTGAGGTTGAGCGACAAGTCCATCAGCAGCTGGGTGCGGCGCTCTTCGGGGAAGAAGTTGATCACGCGGTCCAGCGCCTGGTTGGCGCTGTTGGCGTGCAGCGTGGCCAGGCACAGGTGGCCGGTCTCGGCGAAGGCGATGGCGTGCTCCATGGTTTCGCGGTCGCGGATCTCGCCCATCAGGATCACGTCGGGCGCCTGGCGCAGCGTGTTTTTCAGGGCCGCTTCCCAGCTGTCGGTGTCCAGGCCCACTTCGCGCTGCGTGATCACGCAGTTCTTGTGCGCGTGCACGAACTCCACCGGGTCTTCAATCGTGATGATGTGGCCGTAGGACTGTTCGTTGCGCCAGTCCACCATGGCGGCCAGGGTGGTGGATTTGCCCGAGCCGGTGGCGCCGACCAGGATGGTCAGGCCGCGCTTGCTCATTACCACTTCCTTGAGCACCTGGGGCACGCCCAGCCCGTCGATGGTCGGCAGCACGGCCGGGATGGTCCGCATCACCATGCCGACTTTGCCCTGCTGGATGAAGGCATTCACGCGAAAACGCCCCACACCGGGCGGCGAGATCGCGAAATTGCATTCCTTGGTGCGCTCAAACTCCGCCGCCTGCTTGTCGTTCATGATGGAACGCGCCAGCGCCAGCGTGTGGTTGGCGTTGAGCGGTTGCGGCGATACCTTGGTCACCTTGCCGTCCACTTTCATGGCCGGCGGGAAGTCGCCCGTGATGAACAGGTCGCTGCCGTTGCGGCTGACCATGAGTTTCAGCAAGTCGTTGATGAATTTACTGGCCTGGTCGCGTTCCATTTGCGACTCCTTTCAAACAGATTCTGTTGTCGACGGAAGACGGCGGGATAAGTCAGCCCGGGAAGTTTTCCGGGATTTTGGCCTTGCCGCGCGCCTCGGCGGCAGAGATCACATTGCGCTTGACCAAGTCCGTCAGATTCTGGTCCAGCGTCTGCATGCCCACACTGTTACCGGTCTGGATGGACGAATACATCTGCGCGACCTTGGCTTCGCGGATCAAATTGCGGATGGCGCTGGTGCCCAGCATGATTTCGTGGGCCGCCACCCGGCCCGCGCCGTCCTTGGTCTTGCACAGCGTCTGCGAAATCACCGCCTGCAGCGACTCCGACAGCATGGAGCGGATCATTTCCTTTTCCTCGGCAGGGAACACGTCAATGATCCGGTCAATCGTCTTGGCGGCGCTGGAGGTGTGCAGCGTGCCGAAGACCAGGTGGCCGGTTTCAGCGGCCGACATGGCCAGTCGAATGGTTTCCAGGTCGCGCATTTCACCCACCAGGATGGCGTCCGGGTCTTCGCGCAGCGCGGATTTCAGCGCGGCGTTGAAGCTCAGGGTGTGTGGTCCGACCTCACGCTGGTTGATCAGGCATTTTTTGGATTCGTGCACGAACTCGATCGGGTCTTCCACCGTGAGGATGTGGCCGTACTCGTTTTCATTCAAAAAGTTGACCATGGCCGCCAGCGTGGTGGACTTGCCCGAGCCCGTGGGGCCGGTGACCAGCACCATGCCGCGCGGCTTCATGGCCAGGTCGCCGAAAATCTTGGGTGCGTTGAGCTGCTCCAGCGTCAGGATCTTGGACGGAATGGTCCGCAGCACGGCGCCGGCACCGCGGTTCTGGTTGAAAGCATTGACCCGGAAGCGGGCCAGCCCGTCGATTTCAAAGGAAAAGTCGACCTCGAGGAATTCTTCGTAGGTTTTGCGCTGGGTGTCGTTCATGATGTCGTACACCATGGCATGCACCTGCTTGTGGTCCAGCGGGTCGATGTTGATGCGGCGCACGTCGCCGTGAACCCGGATCATGGGCGGCAGGCCAGCCGATAAGTGCAAGTCAGACGCCTTGTTCTTGACGCTAAAAGCCAGCAACTGCGTGATATCCATCCCGAGACCCTTTGAAAATGGTTTTCAAACTAAGTTTACAGTTCGATTATGACCACGATTGTGCGCAATCTCCAGCTAGTCCGTGACCGTATCACCACGGCCTGCGTCGCCGCCGGGCGGAACCCGGCCACCGTACGTCTGTTGGCCGTGTCCAAGACCTTTGGCGCTGACGCCGTGGCCGACGCCGCTTCGGACGGGCAACGTGCCTTCGGCGAGAACTACATCGCAGAGGGCGTGGAGAAAATCCTGGCGCTGCGCGATCGGCCTGGCGAGCCCCTGGAGTGGCACTGCATAGGCCCGGTGCAAAGCAATAAAACCCGTCTGGTCGCCGAGCACTTTGACTGGGTGCAGTCGGTCGACCGGCTSAAGATCGCCCAGCGCCTGAGCGAGCAGCGGCCCGATAACCTGCCGCCGCTGCAGATCTGCCTGCAGGTCAACATCGACGGCGGCGCCAACAAGTCGGGCCTGGTGCCGGACGAAGTCCTGGCCCTGGCGCGGGAGGTCGCGCAACTGCCGCGCCTGGTCCTGCGCGGCCTGATGGCCATTCCCGAACCGGCGGCGGATTTTGATTCGGCTTGCGCTGTACACACCAGAACCAAGGCTGTTTTTGACGCCGTCAACGCCTCCGGTGCCCTGACCCTCCCTATGGATACCTTGTCGCTGGGCATGACGGCGGATCTCGAGGCCGCCATCCATGCGGGCAGCACCATGGTCCGTGTAGGTACTGCAATATTTGGCAGTAGATGACTCTCTAACCCAGCAGGGGCCGCGGAACTGGCTTTGCCAGGCCGCAGGCGCAGCGCCCCCTCGGGGGGCAGCGCATTACACGCAGCCGAAGGCGAAGTGAAAAGCGTGGGGGCTCTATTTCTTGGGCACGGCGATCGGTTTGATATTGCCGCAATCAGCCGCCAGCCACTTGCCCGAAGCGTCCATGCTCATCTTCTCGGGCTTGCCCTTGACGGTGGTCGTGGTGTTCATCTTCATGGTGTAGGCGGTGTCGCCAGAGAAGGTCATCACACCTTCGCCGCTGGAAGGCGGCTGCGTGCAGACATAGGAAAACTTCATGGTGTTGCCGCTGCGCGGCGACTGGGTGGTCTTGCAGTCGCCTTGCTGCTGCTGCGGCAACTCATTGCGCTCGGCCATCTCCTTGGTGATGCACATCTTCATGCTCATGCCGCCGCCGCTGCCCGGCGCCATGGACATGCCCTGCTTGGCCATCATGTCCTGCATCTGCTTGCGTTGCTCGGGAGACATTCCGGCCATCTGCTTTTCCATGTTGGCCATGGCTTTTTCCATCTCGCCGGAGCTGGACTGCATTTTGTTGGTGATTTCCCACAAGCCCGGCTTGGTGGTTTGCGCGGCGGCGCCGGCGGCGAAGGCCAGCGCGGCGGCGGCCAGGAGAGGGGTGGTGAATTTCATGGACATTCCTGTTGTTGAAGTGCAAAACGGAAGCAGCTCGCATTATTGCCAGCGGCTGGGGCTTGGCAAGCCCGGGCATGCCCAGGCCTTCCAGGTCAGCGCATGAACTTCCCGCCGCGCCCGATGATGGTCAGGTCGGTATAGCGCGAGCCTTCGTGGCTTTTGGGCCCGTAGCTCACGGTGAAACCGCCCATGTTGTGGTCGCGCATGGATTCGAGCGCCGTCATCAGGCTCTCGCGGGTCAGGTTCTTGCCGGCGCGGCGCAGGCCTTCGGTGAACACCTTGGCCGCGAGGAAGCCCTCCATGCTGGAGAAATCAAAATCCTTGTGGCCGGCTTCCACCATGCGTTGCTGGTATTCCCGCACGATGGCCGACGATGGCGTGTACGGGAAGGGCACGACCTGCGAAATCGTCACGCCGGCCCCGGCATCTCCCAGTTCCTCGCCCAGCGCCTTGGAGCCGACAAAACTCACGTTGAAGAACTGGCCGCCGTAGGCCTTGGCCCTGGCCTGCTTGATCAGGGCCGCGCAGGATTTGTAGGCGCTGATCTGGATCACGGCTTCCGGTGCGGCCTTGAGGATTTCCGCCAGCGGCGCAGCCACGTCCACGCTGTTTCGCTCAACGGTGACGCTGGCGGCCGGCTTGAGGTTGCGTTTGGTCAAGGCCCGCATCACGCCTTCGAGCCCGGCCTTGCCGTAGGAATCGTTCTGGTAGAAGACGGCGATTTTGGTGATGCCGACGGTGCTCAGGTGCTGCACGATGCGCTCGGTTTCGTCAAAGTAGCTGGCGCGCACGTGGAAGAGATTGCGGTTGAAGGGCTCGCGCAGGGCCTGCGCGCCGGTGAAGGGGCCGATCAGGGGGATGCCCGCGGCGTTGATCGCCGGCACCGCCGCCAGCGTGGTCGGCGTTCCGACCGAGCCGATCAGCGCGAACACCTTGTCTTCCTCGATCAGCGCCTTGACGGCCGCGGCGGCTTTTTCGGGTTCGTAGCCGTCATCGCGCGAGACCAGTTTGAGCGTCCGGCCGCTGATCCCGCCCGCGGCATTGACCGAATTGAAGTGGGCCAATATGCCCAGCTGCATGCGTTTGCCCAGTTCGGCCGCGGGGCCGGTCTGGGCGGCGAATTGCCCGACCTGTATTTCCGCGTCCGTGACGCCGGTTTCCGCGGCGTGGGTGGAAAAGACGGAAAAGGTAGAAAGGGCCAGCAACACTGTGCCGCACGAGAACCATGGCTTGACGTTCATCTGGAGAACCCTCCCGGCGCAATGCCGATGTGTCCGGCTACGGCTTGGCTTATGCAATCCGCTTCTTAGGTACCCGCAAGGTATGCCAAGGTGGGCTGCTTGGCAACACGGTTAGCCCTCACCGAGGGGGTTTGGGGCCGAAAAATGTGTAAAACGGCCTGAAAATGACATAAAACCGCGAGTTTTCGGGCGTTTGCCTTTCGGCGGGATTACACGCCCAGCGCCAGGCGGGTGGTGTTCTTGACTTCTTCCATCACCGCGTAAGTCCGGGTTTCACGCACGCCCGGCAGCTGCCACAGCACGGTGCCGGCAAAAGAGCGGTAGGCCGCCATGTCGGCCATGCGGGTCTTGAGCAGGTAATCGAAGCCGCCGGCCACCATGTGGCATTCGGTGATTTCGTGGTGCACCTGCACCGCCGCCTTGAAGGCTTCGAACACATTGGGTGTGGTGCGGTCCAGCAGCACCTCGACAAACACCATCATGCCGGCGCCCAGCTTGAGCGGGTTGAGCAGGGCCTCGTAACCCAAGATGTAGCCGTCCCGGGTCAGCCGCTGCACGCGGGCCAGCACGGCGGTCGGCGACAGGGCCACGCTCTCGGCCAGCTTGAGGTTGGAGATCCGGCCGTCCTGCTGCAGAACATTCAGGATTTTGAGGTCAATGCGGTCAATTTCTGGCGAGGCTTCAAACATGAGTAGTGAATTATTCGGTTAACTTACCAAATTTAGCGGGAAATTCAGCATTATTCAATGGAACATCGCTGCATCCACTGAATAAGTAGCCCAAACCGTCAAATCCTCCATGGAGTCCCCGATGCCCGCCTCTCCCCGCCTGCCTTTCCCTTACCGTCCTGAAGCCGACATCGTGGCCGGCCAATTGCGGGGCCTGGCCGGCGCACTGGACTGGGCGGCGGCGGCGCATTCTGCCCAGCCCTGGGTGCAGGCCGTGCGCGACAACCCGCCGCCTTTCTGGGCCATGGAAAGCCTGCTCAAGGAATAYCCSATYTCCAGYGCCGARGGCCTGGCCCTGATGCGCCTGGCCGAGGCCTTGCTGCGCGTGCCGGACGCCGAAACGGCGATCGCGCTCACGGCTGACCAGCTGGGGCGCGCGGATTTCGACGGCGCCGGCGACGGTGTGATGGCGCGCCTGTCGGCTTCCGCCATCGCGATGTCCAAGATGTTCTTGCCCGAAGGCGGCCAGCCCAATCTCATGAGCAAGCTGGGCGCGCGCACCGTCGTGGCCGCCACCCTGCGCGCCGTGCAGCTGCTGGGCCGCCAGTTTGTGCTGGGCCAGACCATCGGCGACGCCATGGCCGAAGCCGACGACAGCCGCAAGAAAATCCCGAATTTGCGCTTCAGCTACGACATGCTGGGCGAGGGCGCGCGCACCGACGCCGACGCGCTGCGCTACCTGGCGAGCTACACCAACGCCATCCAGGCCATCGCCGCCGGTGCGAATGCCGCAGGCGCCACGGAAAAAAACGACGGCATCTCCATCAAGCTCAGCGCGCTGCACCCGCGCTACGAAGACGCCCAGCGCGAACGGGTGATGGCCGAGCTGGTGCCGCGCGTCTGGGGCCTGTGCGAGCTGTCGGCCCGGGCCAACATCAACCTCACCATTGACGCCGAGGAGGTTGACCGGCTTGAGCTGTCGCTGGACGTTTTCGAGGCGCTGGCCGCCTTGGTCGCAAAACACCATCCGCAGTGGCAGGGCTTCGGCCTGGCCATGCAGGCCTACCAGACGCGCGCACTCGATCTGATTGCCCACATCGCCGCGATAGCCCGCAAATACAAGCTGCGCCTGATGTGCCGGCTGGTCAAGGGCGCCTACTGGGATTCGGAAATCAAGCGCGCGCAGGAGATGGGCCTGCCGCACTACCCGGTGTTCACGCACAAGCACCACACCGACGTGTCCTACCTGGCCTGTGCCCAGGCCCTGCTGGCTGCGCCCGATGCGATCTACCCGCAGTTCGCCGGCCACAATGCCGCGACCATCGCCGCGATTTTGCAGATGGCTTCGCGCAACGCCGTACCGTTTGAGCTGCAGCGCCTGCACGGCATGGGCGAGGGCGTGTTCCGCGAGGTGCTCAAGAACCCGCTGATCAGCTGCCGCGTCTACGCTCCCGTGGGCGCGCACCGCGACCTGCTGGCCTACCTGGTGCGCCGCCTGCTCGAGAACGGCGCCAATTCCTCCTTTGTGCACCAGCTCGCCGACGAGTCGGTCGGCATGGGCGAGCTGCTGACCTCCCCGCTGCGGCTGGAGCCCGACGCCTCGCTGCCGTTGCCGCCCGCACTCTACGGCCCCGGCCGTCCCAACAGCCTGGGGCTGGACCTCACGGTGGAAAGCATGCGCGCGCCGCTGCTGGCTGCGCTGGCTACCACACCGGTGCCGGTGGTGCCGGAATTTGATCCCCGGCAGGCCGGCGGCCTGGTGGAGAAGAGCGCCAAGGCCTATCAACAATGGAGCAAGGTGGACGTGGCCGAACGCGCGGCCGTCCTGCGCCGCGCTGCCGACGCGATGGAGCGGCAGATGCCGAAGTTCTGCGCGCTGCTGGTCAAGGAAGCCTTCAAGACCTGGGGCRACGCCGTGTCGGAAGTGCGCGAGGCGGTGGACTTCCTGCGCTACTACGCCAACGAGGCCGAGCGCATCATGCAGCCTGTGGCCTTGCCCGGCCCGACCGGCGAGACCAACGAGCTACGCCTCACGGCGCGCGGCCCCTGGGTCTGCATCAGCCCCTGGAATTTCCCGCTGGCCATCTTCACCGGCCAGGTCGCGGCCGCGCTGGCCACCGGCAATACCGTGCTGGCCAAGCCCGCCGAGCAGACCCCGGGCGTGGCCTGGGAGGCCGTCAAGCTGCTGCATGAAGCCGGCGTGCCCGAAGGCGCGCTGCAGCTCGCGCATGGCCCCGGCGACACCGTGGGCGCGGCGCTGGTGGCGGCGCCCCAGGTGGCCGGCGTGGTCTTCACCGGCTCCACCCAGGTCGCCAAGATCATCAACCGCGCGCTGGCCGCCAAGGACGGCCCCATCGTCCCGCTGATCGCCGAGACCGGCGGCATCAACGCCATGCTGGTCGACAGTACGGCCCTGCCCGAGCAGGTCGCCGACGCGGTGGTGCAGAGCGCGTTCCGTTCCGCCGGCCAGCGCTGTTCGGCGCTGCGTCTGCTGTGCGTGCACGAAGGCATCGCCGACCACGTGATCGCCATGATCAAAGGCGCGGCACAGGAACTGGCAGCCGGCGAAACCGCCGACCTCGCCACCGACGTCGGCCCGGTGATTGACCGCGAAGCGTTTGACAACATCCAGAAGCACTTGCAGCGCTTGAACTCCAGCGCCAAGGCACTGGTCACCCCGGCACAGCACGCACAGGCTGCGTCCGGCCCGCTGGCCAACCTGATCCCGCCCGCAGCCTTTGAAGTGCCCAGCCTGGCCGACGTGAAAGACGAAATCTTCGGCCCCGTGCTGCAGGTTGTGCGCTGGGGCAGCGGCGGCCTCAAGGACCCGCAGGCCGTGATCGCGCAGATCAACGCGCTGGGCTACGGCCTCACCCTGGGCATACAGACCCGTATCGACTCCCGCGCGCAGGCGCTGGCTGCGGCCGCGCACGTCGGCAACATCTACGTCAATCGCAACATGATTGGTGCGGTGGTGGGGGTGCAGCCGTTTGGGGGAGAGGGACTCTCCGGGACTGGCCCCAAGGCCGGTGGGCCGCATTACCTTTATCGCTTCTGTGCTGAGCAGACGGTCACTGTGAATACGACTGCGGCTGGGGGAAATGCGGCTCTCCTGGCTGGAGGGGCTTGATAGTCGGTTCTTGTTCCGACGGGCGCTTTCTCTGCTGAGGGTGGTTGGCCGGGGGTTGCCCGGCAGCAAGTAACTTTCTTTTGCTTCGCCAAAAGAAAGTCACCAAAGAAAAGGCGACCCGCAGTCTGGGTCCCTACGCTTCGCTTCGGGCAACCTGCGGTGCTCGACTACGGCGGGGTCTCGCGCAAACTCGC
>NZ_JBFUBU010000070.1:0-16676 GCF_056405595.1 Polaromonas sp. P1_G1 | reverse complement strand
GCGCGAGACCCCGCCGTAGTCGAGCACCGCAGGTTGCCCGAAGCGAAGCGTAGGGACCCAGACTGCGGGTCGCCTTTTCTTTGGTGACTTTCTTTTGGCGAAGCAAAAGAAAGTTACTTGCCGCCGGGCAACCCCCGGCCAGCAGAACTTAGAAGAGAGAACCGAAGCGCAAAGACCGGAGCAAGACCCGGCCAACCGCTGCAAGGCCAATCAGCGTCAATTGGCCACAGTAAACCGCTGTCGCACATGCCGAGGCGCCTCAACCTCATCCACGATGGCCACGGCCAGATCGGCCACCGAGATACCAGCCGGCTTATCCCCCTGCCCGGCCAGCAGTTCGTCGCCGCCGAGCCGGTATTTGCCAGTACGCTCGCCGGGCGCCAACCCAATGGGGGGCGAAACAAAACTCCAGTCCAGCGCGCTTTCAAGCTTGAGCTGGTTCAGCGCCTCGCGCGCGGCCAGCGCACCCTGCTTGTATTCGGCGGGAAACTCCGGGGTGTCGACCAGTTGCAGGCCGGGCGCCACATACAGGCTGCCGGCGCCGCCTATCACCAGCAGGCGCTTCAGGCCGGCCTGCTTGACGCCCTTGACGATGGCCTGGCTGGCCTGCAGGTGCAGGTCATAAATCTTCGGCTCGCCCCAGCCGGGGTTGTAGGCGCTGATGAGGGCGTCATGGCCGGCCACGGCCTTGGCGACCTGGTCGGCGTCGAGTGCGTCGGCGGCCACGACTTTGAGGCCGGTTTGCGGCGTGACTTTGCCGGGGTTGCGGGCCAGCACGGTGACCTTGTGGCCGCGGCCCAGCAGTTCGGAAAGAATCGGTGCGCCGATAAAACCGGTGGCGCCAATGAGTGCGATGTTCATGGAAATTTCCCTGTTGATGAAAGAAGCCACTAGTTTGATTGCTTCACAAGCAACTGAATAGTTGGCAAAATTCGCCAACATCCTTAAGCATTACTAATCAATGAGCGATAAATCCCTGGACCAGCTCAAACGCATGGCCGTCTTTGCCGAGGTCGTGGCGGCGGGGTCGCTGACGGCGGCGGCGCGCCGGCTGGGCATGACGCCGTCGGCCGTGAGCCAGCATTTGCGCCAGCTCGAGCAGGCACTGGGCCTGGCCCTGCTGCACCGCTCAACCCGGCGCCTGACGCTGACCGAGGCCGGTGAGCGCTACCACGCCGGCTGCGCCGCCATGGTGGGCGCCGCGCGCGAGGCCGAACAGGCGCTGGTGCGCCTGCGCGATGAACCCGAGGGCGAACTGCGGCTGGCCGCGCCCATAGGCTTCGGCGGCCTGCTGGCATCGGCGCTGGCGCCGCTGCGCGGCCATCCCAAGCTCAGCCTGCGGCTACTGCTGGACGACACCGTCATCGACCTGATCGAGCAGCGGGTGGACATCGCCCTGCGGGTGGGGCATCTGGCCGACTCATCGCTGGTGGCGCGCAAGCTGGGCAGCATGACGCGCGTGCTGTGCGCCTCACCGGCCTACCTGGCCGAGCGCGGCTGGCCCGCGCACCCACAGGATTTGCTGCAGCACGACTGGCTGGCCAGCCGGCCGCAAAACACGGGGGCGGAGATGCTCGAGCTGGAAGGCCCCGGCGGCGAGCGTGAAACCTTGCGGCTGGAGGCGCGCGTGCAGGCCTCGCAGGTCACGGCCGTGCATGCACTGTGCGTGGCAGGCTGGGGCATCAGCATGGCGGTGAGTGAAGACGACCGCCAGGCGCTGGCCGACGGCAGGCTGCTGCCGGTGCTGCCCGGCTGGCGGATGACGGACATGCCGCTTTATGCCGTCACACCGCGGCGCGGAGAGCAGCCGGCGAAGGTGCGGCATACGCTGGATTTACTGGCAGCCTGGTTTGCCGCCCGACAGGACAACGGCGGCATGRCTGCCGCCGCCCGAAGCGCTAACGCCGCTTGACCAGCCCGCCCAGCATCACACACGCCAGCGCGGCCACCACAAACGCGACACCGGCCCATTGCCAGGGCGTGACGACCTCGCCCAGCACCAGCATGCCGGTGGCCAGGCCCACCACGGGCACGCCCAGGCTGAAGGGCGCAACGCGGTTCGCGGGGTGGCGTTTGAGCAGATTCGTCCACAGGCCGTAGCCCAGGATGGTGGCGGCCCAGCCCAGGTAGGCCACTGCCGCCCAACTGGAGGCGCGCGCCTCCAGCCAATGCCAGCGCACGGCCTCGGGATCGAAAGCCCAGGACAGCGCCGCAAAAGGCAGCACGGCCACCAGGCTGCTCCACACCACAAACGACAGCGGCGAATAGTCCTTGTAGGTCTGCTGCACACGCCGCGCCACAATGTTGGACATGGCCCACATGGCCGCCGCACACAGAGTGAGCACAAAGCCCAGCGGCGTGGTCGCGCCGCCGCCGTCCGTGCCGATGTAGTTGAGCGCGAAGCAGGCCAGGCCCAGCGCCGCGAGCACCAGGCCCATCTGCAGCGGGCGGCTGGCGCGTTCGTGCAGCAGCACAAAACCGAACAGCGCGGTCCAGAACACCTGGGTCTGCTGCAGCACCGATGCCAACGCTGCCGTCATGCCGACCTTGAGCGCCAGAAACAAAACGCCGAATTGGCCCACGCCCTGAAAAAGGCCGTAAAACACAATCCATTTCCAGGCGATTTTGGGCGGGCGAATGAGCAGAATCAGCGGCAGCACCGCAAACACGTAGCGGGCGGTGCCCAGCTGAAAAGGTGTGAAGTCGCGCAGCGCGAATTTCATCACCACAAAATTGACGCCCCACAACACCACCACCGTAAGGGCGGCCGCGAGGTCGCGGCCCGTCAGGGCATTGTTCTGCATCGGGATTGGGAGTGGGGCGCGGCTCAGCCCAGCTGCATGTTGCGCGCGGCGTCCAGGTGCGCCTTGACGCGCTGGGCCAGCGCGACGTCGCCGGGCGTCTCGGGCCGCCATTCCTGGGCGGGCAAGGCCTTGCCGTCCAGGTCCACCGCGACAAACACCACCAGGCATTCGGTGATGACCTGCATCTGGCCGACCTTCATGTCACCGGCGCGCACTTCCACCGAGATGTTCATGCTGGTCGTGCCGGTGTAGGCCAGGCGGGCTTCGACTTCGACCAGGTCGCCGATCATGATGGGACGCTGGAAGCGGATGCTGCCCACCGAGACGGTGACGCAGTAGCGCTTGGCCCAGCTGGTGGCGCAGGCATAGCCGGCTTCGTCAATCCATTTCATGACGGTGCCGCCGTGCACCTTGCCGCCGAAGTTGACGGTGCTGGGTTCGGCCAGGAAGCGAAGGGTGATGGATGACATGGGGGCTGCCGGTGGATTGCGGGATGTTCAGTCGTGCCAGACGGTGGCGGCGACACGCATCATATTGTCGCCCATCACGCCGTTGATCTCGGCCTCGTCCAGTCCCACCTGGCGCAGCGCGTCAGGCAGCAGCTGCCAGGTCTCGACAGGCGTGTAAGTCATGCGCTGCACGGCGCGGTTGTAGCCGGCCGACTTCGGCCACCAGTAAGTGGGGTCATAGTCGCCGGGCGGGTTGTCGTTGAGTTCGTCCTGCCGGAAGCTGATGTCCAGGCCTATGCCCACATGCTGCGCGCCGACCAGGCCGGCCACATAGGCCACGTGCCGCGCCATGTCGTTCGCGTCCGGTGTGGTGGTGCCGAGAAAAGCCGAGACGCCCGAGACGCAGACCACACCGCCGGTCGCGGCGCAGGCGCGTATCTGCTCGTCGCTGATGTTGCGGCCGTGCTCGACCAGCGCCAGCGGGTTGGCGTGGCTGAAGATCACCGGCTTTGAAGAGGCCGCCATGATGTCCAGGCTGCAGCGGCGGCCGGTGTGCGAGCAGTCCATCAACATCCCCGCCTCATTGACGGCCCGCACCATGCGCACGCCCAGCGGCGTGAGGCCGCGCGCCTCGTCATGGCAGCCGTCGGCCACGCTGTTGTTGCGGTTGTAGGCGAAGTGGATTTGCCGCACGCCCAGGTCGCGGTACAGCGCCACCATTTCGGGATGCTCCTGCAGCGGCATCGCGCCTTCGAGGTCAAAGCCGATGGCAAGCCGGCCCGCCGCCGCGGCCTCGCGGATGTCGGCCACGCTGGACACCAGCCGGTAGCGCTCGGGGTTCGCTGCGATCTTCGCGCGGAAGGCGGCGATCACCGCCATGATTTGCGCCACCGGGTTCATGTCCATGCCGACGTTGATGGAAACGTAGTGGACGCCCGCCACGCGCAGCGCGTCCATCGGCGAAAAATCGGCCGCCGGGTGCAGCGGCAGACAGGCGTGGGCTTCCCAGTGGATCATGGCGGCGGCGTTTGTTATTAAAGAGGATGAGAAGAAATTAAATCACGCGGCCGGCCGGCGCGCCAGCGGGGCGCGGTAACGATTTACGCGACGGCTGTCGCCTCGGCCGTGTGGCGCTTGAAGCCGGTGGAAGCCTCCATCAGGCTCAGCGTGTAGGCGTTGCTGGCCTTGTGCGCCGCGAGGTCGGCCGAGGCCAGCATTTCCACCGTCTGGCCGCGCTGCATCACCATGAGCCGCTCGCACAGGTGGGTGACGACGGCCAGGTCGTGGCTCACCATGATGAAGGTCAGTCCGCGCCGGCGGCGCAGTTCCTCGAGCAGATTCAGCACCTCGGCCTGCACCGAAGCGTCCAGCGCCGAGGTCGGTTCGTCCAGCAGCAGGATTTGCGGTTCCAGGATCAGGGCCCGCGCGATCGCGATGCGCTGGCGCTGGCCGCCCGAAAGCTGGTGCGGGTAACGAAAACGAAAACCGGTGCCCAGGCCGACTTCTTCAAGTGCGCGTTCTATGCGCGCTTCCGCATCGGCGATGCCGTGGATGGCCAGCGGCTCGGCCAGGATACGGTCCACCGTATGGCGCGGGTGCAGCGAACCATAGGGGTCCTGGAACACCATCTGCACCTGCCGCCTGAAGGCCTTGCTGCCGGGCGCGCTGTCCTGGCCGAGCAACCGGACCGTGCCGGCCGTGCGCGGCGCCAACCCGCAAATGGCGCGCAGCACCGTGGACTTGCCGGAGCCCGATTCGCCGACGATGCCGAAACTCTCGCCGGGGTTCACGGTAAACGACGTGTCGGCAACCGCGACAAAACCGTCGTAGACCACGCGCAGGCCGCTGGCCTCCAGGCCCAGCGCGCTGGATGCGGCCGAGCTCACAGCGCCCACTCCGGTTTGCGGTCCAGCGTGGCCAGCGGGTGCGTCGATTTGCCCAGCTGCGGCAGGCAAGCCATCAGGCCGCGCGTGTAAGGATGCTGCGCGTTCGCCAGGCCGCCGGCGGCCAGCTCTTCCACCACCCGGCCGGCATACATCACCAGGATGCGGTCGCAGAAGGTGGACACCAGCCGCAGGTCATGCGACACCAGGATCAAGCCCATGCCGCGTTCGGCCACCAGGGCGTCGAGGATGGACAGCACCTGCAACTGCACGGTCACATCCAGGGCCGAGGTCGGCTCGTCGGCGATCAGCAGGTCGGGGTCGGCGATCAGCATCATGGCGATCATCGCGCGCTGGCCCATGCCGCCCGACACCTCATGCGGATAAAGCTTGTAGACACGCGCCGGGTCGTCGATGCGCACCGACTCCAGCGCGACGAGCGCGCGTTTTTTCGCTTCCGCCGTTGAAACACGGGTGTGCGCCTGCAGCGTCTCCACAATCTGCGCGCCTATGGTCATGACCGGGTTCAGCGAAAACTTCGGGTCCTGCAGCACCATGGCGATGCGGCCGCCGCGCAACTCGCGGCGCTGGGCCGGCGCACAGTTGAGCAAATCCACGCCGGAAAATTCAAGGCGTTTGGCGCTGATGCGGCCTTCCGGCGCGGTCAGCCCCATGATGGCGCGGCCGGTCTGCGACTTCCCGGATCCCGACTCGCCGACGATGCCCAGGCGCTCGCGGCCCAAGGTGAAAGAGACACCGCGCACCGCTTCCGTCATGCCGCCGTCGCGGCGCGGGAAGCTGACGCGCAGGTCGTCTACAACCAGCAGGGGTGTTGCGGAGTTCGTCGTCATTTCGCGGCCTTCGGATCCAGCGCATCGCGCAGGCCGTCGCCCAGCAGGTTGAAGGCCAGGCTCACGACAAAAATCGCGGCGCCGGGCGCGGCCGCCACCCACCATTGGTCCAACACGTAGAGGCGGCCGTTGGCGATCATCGCGCCCCATTCCGGCATGGGCGGCTGCGCGCCCAGGCCCAGGAAGCCCAGGCCGGCGGCCGTCAGGATGATGCCGGCCATATCCAGCGTGACACGCACGATCACCGAGGACAGGCACAGCGGCATGATGTGGCCCAGCACGATGCGCCAGGGCGAGGCGCCCAGCAACTGCACGGCGGCGATGTAGTCGGTCTGGCGTATCGTCAGCGTCTCGGCCCGCGCCATGCGGGCATAAGGCGGCCAGGAGGTGATGGCGATGGCGATCACCGCGTTCTGTATGCCCGGGCCCAGCGCCGCGACAAAGGCCAGCGCCAGGATCAGGCGCGGAAACGCCAGGAAGATATCGGTGATGCGCATCAGCACCGCATCGACCCAGCCGCCGGCATAACCGGCCACAGTGCCGACAATCAGGCCCAGCGGCGCAGCCAGCACCGCCACCAGGATCACCACCATCAGCGTGATGCGCGAGCCGATGATGATGCGCGAGAGGATGTCGCGCCCCTGATCGTCGGTGCCGAACCAGTGCGCCCATGAAGGCGGCAACAGCCGCGTGGTGCGCAGGTCGCCGGTATAGGCTGAATAAGGCGCCAGCAGGTCGGCAAAGATCGCCACCCCGACCAGGCCCAGCACGATGAGCAGGCCCAGCATCGCCAGCCGGTTGCGCGAAAAATCTCGGCACCCGTGGTACACCCGGCCCATAAAGGCCTGGCGGCGCGAGCCCGGCCTGTCGGTGGCGAGCCAGTCGCGCAGGGATGCACTTTTTGAGATCACAAGGAGACCTCCAGAAATTCGATTGCCGGGATGCAGGGCAAGGCGCAACGCGCGCAGGACACCGGAATGCACTTGCGTGCATGAGGATTCCGAGCACGGTGCAACGCCGCCATGCGCCCGGGAATCGGATTTATGGAGGTCTCCTTCATCGGATGCGTGTCCTTGGGTCTAGCAACTTGTATAAAACGTCAGACAAGAGATTCAAGCCCACAAAGATCGAGCCCACGATGATGGTGCCGCCCAGCACCGCGTTCATGTCGGCGTTCTGCAGCGAGTTGGTGATGTACAAGCCCAGGCCCGGCCAGGCAAACACGGTTTCGGTCAGCACTGAGCCTTCGAGCAGGCCCGCATACGACAGCGCAATCACCGTCACCAGCGGCACCATGGCATTGCGCAGCGCGTGGCGCCAGATGATGCGCGACTCCGACAGGCCCTTGGCGCGCGCAGCGATCACGTATTCCTGTGCGAGTTCGTTGAGCATGAAGGAGCGCGTCATGCGGCTGATGTAGGCCAGCGCGAAATAACCGAGCAACGAGGCCGGCAGTATCAGGTGCGAAAACACATTGCGGAAAGCCTCCCACTCTCCGGCCATGGCGGTGTCGAGCAAAAGCAGACCGGTGACGGGCGTGAGCGTGTATTCATAGGTGACGTCGATGCGTCCCGGCCCCGACACCCAGCCCAGGCGCGCATAAAACACCACCAGCGCCATCAGCCCGAGCCAGAAGATGGGCACTGAATAACCGACCAGGCCGATCACGCGCACCACCTGGTCCACCAGCTTGCCGCGCCGCACCGCCGCCCACACGCCCAGAGGAACGCCCAGGCCCGCGCCTATCAATATGCCCAGGCTGGCGAGCTCCAGCGTGGCCGGAAAGGCGCGCTTGATGTCCGTCATCACCGGGTTGGCGGTCAGCACCGAGACACCGAAGTCGCCCTTGAGCACCTTGCCGAGGTAGATGTAGAACTGCTGGTAAAGCGGTTTGTCCAGCCCCAGTTCCTGGCGCGCGCGCTCAATCACATGGGCCGGCGCCCGGTCGCCCACGATGGCCAGCACCGGGTCTATGGGAATCACCCGGCCTATGAAGAAAGTCACGGCGAGCAGGCCCAGGTAGGTGAGCAAAATCACCACCAGGAAATTGCCGAAGCTCTTGGCGTGCGGCGTCAGGCGTTGCCCGGCAGTGCGCGCGCTCACCGCGGTGAGCGGCGCCATGCCGGCTGCCGTGGGGTCGGGGATGGCCAAAGTCGGTGGAGCTGTCAGCGCTTGGACGCGTTGAACATGTAGTTGCTGTCGAAGGTCGGGCCCAGCTTCAGGCCGTCCACGTTGTTGCGGAAGGCCGCCACCTCGGTTTGCTGGTACAGCATGATGAAGGGGCTGGTCTTGCGGAACTCGGCCTGCAGCTCTTCATACATCTTCTTGCGCTTGCCGGCGTCGCGTTCGAGCACCGCGGCGTCCGATTGCTTGGTCAGCTCGGGAATCGCCCAGGCATTGCGCCAAGCCAGCGGTTTGGCCTTGGCGTCGTCGGCGTTGTCGGGGTTGCGCGTGAAGGTGTCGGCGTTCGAATGCGGATCCCAGTAGTCGGCGCCCCACTGGCCGATGTACATGTCGTGGGTGCGCGCGCGGTACTTGGTCAGCGTCTGCTTGCCGTCGCCGGGAATGATCTCGACGTCGATGCCGGCCTGCTTGGCAGTCTGCTGGAAGGCCTCGGTGATGCCTTGCACCGGCTGGATGGTGCGCATGTCTATGGTCACCTTGAAGCCGTTGGGCAGGCCGGCTTTGGCCAGCAGCTGCTTGGCTTTGGCCACGTCGAGCTTGTAGGGTTTGTCGGTGCTGGCGCCCAGCAGGCCCTGGGGCAGGAAGTTCTGGTTGATCACGCCGATGTTCTTGACCAGCGTGTCGCCGATGGCGCCGTAGTCGACGAGGTATTTCATGGCCTCGCGCACTTCGGGCTTGGCCAGGTTGGGGTTCTTCTGGTTCAGGCTGATGTAGTAGACAGTGCCCTTGGGCGTGGAGGTGAGCTTCACGTCCTTGTTGGCCGAGAGTGCCGCGATGTCCTGCGGACTCAGGTTGCGGGCGATGTCGATGTCGCCTTTTTCCAGCAGCAGGCGCTGCGTGGCCGACTCCTTCACGTGGCGGTAGATCACCCGGGCCAGCTTGGGCTTGGGGCCGTAGTAGTTGTCGTTGCGCTCCAGCGCCACGATTTCATTGGCGCGCCATTCGCGCAGCTTGAGCGGCCCGGAACCGGCGTAATTGGTCTTGAGCCAGGCATAACCCCAGTCGCCGTTGACCTCCTTGGACTGCACCAGTTTCATGTCGACAATGCCGGCCACATTGGCCGTCAGGCAGTTGAAGACGAAGGTCGGCGCATAGGCTTTGTCGGTCTCCATGGTCAGCACGGTCGGGCTGGTGGCCTTGATCTTGTCCTTGACGTTGGCCTTGGAAAAACCGAACTGCGTCAGGATGAAGGCCGGGGATTTGTCCAGCATCACGGCACGCTGTAGCGAGTAGGCCACTTCGTCCGCCGTGAGCGGGTTGCCCGATGCGAACTTGATGCCGGGCTTGATCTCGAAGGTGTAGGTCTTGCCGTCGGCCGAGACGTTCCAGGACTTGGCCACGTCACCGACCAGTTTGGAGGGGTCGTTGACGTCCAGGCGCAGCAGGCGGTCGTAGGTGTTGCCCATGATTTCGCCAGCAGACAGCTCGAAGGCCTCGGCCGGATCCATGGTGATGATGTCGTCAAAGCCGAAGGCCAGCACCAGCGTGTCCTTGGGCGTGGCGGCCAGGGCGGCACCGGCGCCGCAGGCCAGCATGGCGGCCGCTGCGGTGGCGCAAAGCACCCGGCGGCTGAAAAGGGGAAGCATGTGGTTCAAGATGGTTTCCTTCGGTTGGACGGTTCAAAAAGAATACGCTGCGCCGCTTGTGGCGACTGCGCCCGGAGCCCTGGAGGTGAGCACGAACCGTGCCCACCACCCCGCTTGTTGCTGCCTGTAACTTGTACATACAAGCTGGCAGGCTGATGCATTCTGCGCCGCTGCGGGGTCTCGTCAAGACCCGGGTTTTCCGCGATTGCCGAACGAACCAAAAAGGGGCGTCGGGTTTGCTTGGCGCAAATTTCACGAGGCTGGGCTCTGACATCCCGAACGGTTCGAAAACACCCGTTTACGGAGGAAAACACCTATCAAAAACCCATCCTTCCCGGCTTGACGGGCAATTTGGTGTAACGATACAGTAAATCGTTCTACAAAGAACCGACAGAACGCCGAGATCCCAGCGATCGCAAAACACCTCAGGAGACAAAAAATGACTTCCCTTTCACGCCGCCGCTTCGTCCAGACCACGTCCGCCGCCTCTGTTGCCATGGCGACCGGGTTTTCGGGCCTGGCAAAAGCCCAGTCCACCGTCGCGCTGCGCCTGTCGTCCGCGCACCTGCCCGACCTCAACTCCTCGCACTTCGCCTGGCAGCAGCTCATGGAGGCCAACCTCAAGAAGGCCGTGGGCGACAAGATCCGCATCGACTACTTCCCCAACAACCAGCTCGGCAAGGAAAGCGACGTGGTGCAGCAGGTCAAGGTCGGCTCCATCGACATGATGCTGACCGGTTCGTCCATCTGGGCCACGGTGACGCCGCAGCTCGGCATGCTGGACCTCGGCTACCTGTTCGACAGCTACGAGCACGTGGCCAAGGCGCTGGACAGCGGCGTGGGCGCAAAACTCAACGAGATGCTGCAAAAAAGCACGGGCTGCCAGGTCATCACCTGGAGCGCCCATTACGGCGCACGCAACGTCTACACCAAGCAGCCGGTGAAGTCGCTGGCCGACATCAAGAACGTCAAACTGCGCGTGCTGCCGACGCCGGCCTTTATCGAGACCTTCAAGATCATGGGCGCCATCCCCACGCCGATTTCCTTCGGCGAGCTCTACATGGCCGCGCAGACCGGCGTGGTCGACGGCTTCGAGCATGACTCGGGCACGGTGCTGGCGAGCAAGCTCAACGAGGTCGTCAAGCACTGCTGGATGACCGAGCACCTGTTCAGCCCCATGGTCTGCATCATGGGCAAACGCGGCGTTGACAGGATCCCGGCCGAGTTGCGCCCGGCTTTMATGAAGGCCGCCGCCGATTCGACCGTCCAGCTGCGCAAGACCGGCACCGACAAAGGCTTGCAGGGCATCGAAGACCTCAAGAAGCTCGGCATCACCTTCACGCCCATGGCCAAAAACGAGCGCGACCAGGTCCGCAAGGAAATGGAAACCAAGCTCTGGGCCGGCTTTGCCAAGCAATACCCTGAAACCGCGCCGCTGTTCACGGCGATCAGCGCGGCGCGGGGCTGAGCATGGAAGCCAGCATGTCCGCGGCCCTGCCCGGAACGGCGCCCGCGGTGGCGCCCGCCGCCCTGCCTGAAGCCCTCTCGCACAATCCGGCGCACGCGTCCGCGCCCGGCTTCAGCGTCGGCCATTCGCCCGGCCGCTGGCTGGCCTGGCTGATGCGCATGACCGAATACGCCGCGGGCGTGGTGCTGGCCGTTGACGTGCTGGTGGTGTTTGTCTCGGTGGTGTTCCGCTACTTCCTGCACGAGCCCTTCGATTGGGCCGAGGAGGTGGCGCGCGCCCTCATGATCGTGCTGGTGTTCTTCGGCGCGGCCACAGTGCTGGCGCGCAGCCAGCACGTGGGCGTGGACATCTTCCGCGGCCTGCTGCCGGCGCGCTGGCAACCGGCGCTGATGCAATTCGCGAGCTGGATCATCGTGGCCGTGTCGGCCTGCCTGTTCGTCTCTTCCGTCGGCCTGCTGGTGGACTCCTGGTCCAGCACCACGCCCATAGGCCTGCCGCAGTGGATCTACACCTTCCCGGTGGTCATCGGCAGCCTGTTCATGACGATGTTCGGCCTGGCCAACGCGGTCAACGGCCCTTCGCGCGTGGTGTGGTCGACGCTGGGCGTCGGCATCGCCATGGTGGCGGCGGTGGTGGGCTGGAACATGCTGCTGCCCGGCATGGCCATCAAGCCCTGGATGCTGCTGACCGTGGGTTTCGTCGGCGGGCTGCTGCTGGGCGTGCCGATCGCCTTTGTGCTGGGGCTGTCGTCGCTGGTCTTCTTCATGGCCGACCCGTCCCTGCCGATGCTGGTGTATTCGCAGCAGGTGATGGCGGGCACCGACCATTACGTGCTGCTKGCAATTCCCTTCTTTGTGCTGGCCGGGCTGCTGATGGAGTCCAACGGCATGTCGTCTCGCCTCATCGAGCTGCTGCTGCGCATGTTCGGCCGGGTGCGCGGCGGGCTGGGGCTGATCACCATCACCGCCACCGCCTTTTTCTCGGGCGTGTCGGGCTCCAAGCTGGCCGACATCGCGGCGGTGGGCGGCATCATCATGCCGGCCGTGCGCAAGACCAAACAGGACCCGAACGAAACCGCCGGCCTGCTGGCCTGCACGGCCGTGATGGCCGAGACCATCCCGCCCTGCATCAACATGATCATCATGGGCTTCGTCGCCAACATCTCGATTGCCGGCCTCTTCATGGCCGGCCTGGTGCCGGCCGCCGTGCTGGCGCTGTCGCTGGCGGCGGTGACGATTTATGTGGGCACGCGCATCAACCCCGACGAAGCCTTCGACGTGCGCACGCCAATGTTCCGCCTGCTGGGCGGGGCGATGGTGGCGCTGGTCATGGTGGCCATGATAGGCAAGGGCGTCACGTCAGGCGTCGCGACCTCCACCGAGGTCTCGGCCTTCGCCGTGGTCTATGCGCTGGTGGTGGGCTGGCTGGCGTTTCGCGAGCTCACCGTCAAGTCGGTGGCGCAGCTCTTCGTGCGTTCGGCCTCCATGGCCGGCGGCATCCTGTTCATCGTCGCGGCGGCGTCCAGCGTGTCGTTTGCGCTGACCATCCAGCAGATCCCGCAATACCTGTCGACCTTCATGATCGGCTTTGCGCATTCCTATGGCAGCACCATGTTCGTATTGCTGTCGGTGCTCATCATGATCGTCTTCGGGGCCGTGCTGGAAGGCGCGCCCGCGCTGATCATTTTCGGGCCCCTGCTGACGCCGATTGCCTCCCAGCTGGGCGTCAATCCATTACATTTTGGAACCGTCATGGTGATTGCCATGGGATTGGGCTTGTTCGCGCCGCCGGTCGGGCTGGGGCTGTTCGCCACCTGCGCCATCACCGGCACGCACGTCAAGGACGTGGCCCGGCCCATGATGAAATACCTGGCGGTGCTGTTCGTCACGCTGATCCTGCTGGTGCTGGTGCCGCAATTTTCTTTGTGGCTACCGACCCGCATGGGCCTGTGAAAATGCCAGCAGACGCATTCAAAAAGACAGGACAAAAAACGTGAGCAAGATCCGAGATGTCGCCAGCCTGGCCGGGGTTTCCACCAGCACCGTGTCCAACGTGCTCAACGGCCGCGCCAACCGCATGGCCGCCGAGACGCTGGCGCGCGTGGAGGCCGCCATCGCCGAGCTCAAGTACCGGCCCAACTCCACGGCGCGCCAGCTGAAGACCGGCTACACGCCGCTGATAGGGCTGCTGGTGCCGTCCATGGCCAACCCGATGTACGGCTTCATCGCGCGCGAGATCGAGACCCTGGCGCAGGAGCGCTACGGCTTTCGCATCATGATAGGCAACACCTACCGCGACAGGGACAAGGAGACGCGCTTCTTCGACGACCTGCTGGCGCACGGCGTGCGCGGCGTGATCATCATCTCCTCACTGATCGACGAGCAGCACGTGGAGGCCGCGGCCGAACGCGGGATGGTGATGGTGAGCTACGACAGGCGCGCCACGCCGAACATGCGCTCCATCGTCGACCACGTCACGGTGGACAGCTTCGAGTCGGCGCGCATCGCCACGCAGCACCTCATAGACCTGGGCCACCGCCGCCTGGCCTTCGTCACGCCGGCCGGCCGCACCATGAGCCGTAACGAGAAGATCGCCGGCTTCCTGTCGGCCGCCAAAAGCGCGGGGCTGGAAGGCAGCGCCCGCGTCGTCGAAGGCACGCCGGTCGACGAGTACGGCGATTCGATGATGAGCGAAGTGGGCCGCGCCCAGGCCGGCCTGCTGGCCAAATTGCCGGATCGGCCTACCGGCGTGATCGGCGTCAACGACCTGATGGCTTTCGGCCTGATGGCGGGTTTTCGCGACGCCGGCCTGGCGGTGCCCGAAGACGTCTCGGTGATCGGCATCGACAACGTCTTCCTCTCCACGCTGATGCACCCGGCCATGACCAGCGTGCGCCTGCCGGTGCCCGAGATGGCGCAGGTCATGGTCGAACGCGTGATGAGCCGGCTGGCCGATCCGTCCATCGCCACGCAGGAATTCATCTTCCAGCCCACGCTCGTGGCGCGCGATTCGGTTGCCGAATACCGCGCAGGCAAGCGCTGACTTTTTTTGACTTTGAGACAGACAGAACACAAGGTTTTTGAATGACAACGGTTTTTGTCAGCCATCCCCAGAGCAAGCTCGCGCACTACTTCGGCGACCGCGCCATCGCCGCGCTCAAGGCCATTGCCGACGTGCGCTTCAACCCAGGCGACACCGACCTCTCCTCCTCCGAGCTGGCCGCGCTGGCCGGCGATTGCGAGGTCATCATCTCCTACCGCCAGACGGTGGGCGACGAGGCCTTGTTCGCCAGCCTGCCGCAGCTGCTGGCCTTTGTGCGCTGCGCCATCGACATCCGCAACATCGACGTAGCGGCCGCCAGCCGCCACGGCGTGCTGGTCACCCAGGCCAGCGCGGGATTTATCGCCTCGGTCAGCGAATGGATCGTCGGCGTGATGATCGATCTGAGCCGCCACATCAGCGCGACCACGGCCGACTACCACGCCGGCCGGCCTGTCACCCCCGCAATGGGCCGCGAGCTGCGCGGCGCCACGCTGGGTGTCATCGGTTATGGGCAGATCAGCCGCTACCTTTGCGACGTGGCGCTGGCGCTGGGCATGCGCATCGTGGTGCACGATCCCTACACGCCCGTCGGCCGCAAGGAACTCGAGCAGGTCGAGCTGTTGCCGCTGCTGCAGCGTTCCGACTACGTGGTCTGCTTGGCCGCCGCGACCGAGGCCACCGAGAACATGATGAACGCGACGACCTTCGCGGCCATGAAACCCGGCGCGTTTTTCATCAATGCCTCGCGCGGCAACCTGGTCGATGACGAAGCGTTGCTCGCGGCGCTCGACGCCGGCACGATCGCCGGCTGCGCGGTGGACGTGGGCCGCGCGCCCGACCAGATGCCCTCGCCGCGTGTGGCCGCGCACCCGCGTGTGATCGCCTCGCCGCATATCGGCGGCCTCACGCCGCCGGCGGTGGAACACCAGGCGCTGGAGACGGTGGCCCAGGTGGCCGAACTGCTGCGGGGCCGCGCGCCGCAGGGCGCGGTGAATGCGGCCGAGGCCAGGCGCTGGCAACAGGCCACCCAGGCGCCGCAAACAGCCTGAACTACGCCGTCACTTCCCACTTTTTTTGCGAAAGCTTTTTTTCATGCAAGCCACCCAGAACACCATGTACGCCGGCGCCTGCGACTGCCACGTGCACATCTACGAAGACAAATACCCCATGGTGCCCAACGTGGCCTGGGTGCCGCCGCATCTGCCGGTGTCGGCCTATCGTGAAGTGCAAAAGGCGCTGGGCCTGAGCCGCGCCGTCATTGTCCAGCCCTCGGCCTACGGCTTTGACAACACCTGCACGCTGGACGCCGTCGCCCAGCTCGGCGAGTCGGGCCGCGGCATCGCGCTGGTGGCGCCGGAGGTGACGGATGCCGAACTGCGGCGCTTGCATGACGGCGGCATCTGCGGCGTGCGCTACATGATGATCAATCCGGTGCTGGAGTGGCGTTCGCTGGAACCCATGGCGGCTCGGCTGGCCGCGATGGGCTGGATGGTCAACCTGCAGTTGGATGGCCGCAATTTTCCCGACCATGAAGAAGTGCTCAAGCGCCTGCCCTGCAAGCTGGTGATAGACCACAACGGCAAGTTCCTGGAACCCGTCAAGCCCGAGCATCCTTCATTCCAGTCGCTGCTGCGGGTGCTGGATACCGGCAAGGTGTGGATCAAGTTGTCGGCGCCTTATGAAACCTCCAAAGTCGGCGCGCCCGGCTATGACGACGTGAGCCTGATCGCGCGCACGCTGGCGGAGAAGTTTCCTGAGCGCTGCCTCTGGGCGAGTAACTGGCCGCATCCTGGGCGGAATCCGGCGCCTTCCGAAGTCGCGCTTTACGATTTGCTGTTTTCTTGGGTTTCTAGTGATGTGGTTCGGAGGAAGATTTTGGTGGAGAACCCGGCTGGGTTGTATGGCTTTCGGTGAACTCTGCTGAGGGTTGCTGGCCGGGGGTAGCCCGGCGGCTACTCACTTTTCTTTGCTTCGCCAAAAGAAAAGTAAGCAAAGGAAAAGGCGACCCTGGTTGCTGCGTCCCTACGCTTCGCTGCGGGCAACCTGCGGTGCTCGGTCCAGACGGGGTCTCGCTAAACTCGCTTCGCTCAAACAACGCGATCCCTGATCCGCCTGAACCTCCGCTCCTCGGCGCATCCACAAGGGGTGGGGAAGGAATTCCAAACAGCCGAAGACAAGAATCCGAATACTGAAAACCACTAGGACTCGCCTTGGCGAGTCCTAGTTTGTATTTGTCTTCTTGGTATTTCTGTCTTCTGTCCCCGCTCCCGATTGCCCCGTCCTGGCTGGGCCGAGGAGCGCAGACGTAGGCGGATCAGGGATCGCGCTTGTCTGAGCGAAGCGAGTTTGCGCGAGACCCCGCCGTAGTCGAGCACCGCAGGTTGCCCGTAGCGAAGCGTAGGGACCCAG
>NZ_JBFUBU010000069.1:11945-30966 GCF_056405595.1 Polaromonas sp. P1_G1 | reverse complement strand
GCCGTATGCTGACCGCCAAGGACACGCTGAACCGCACCACGACCTACGCTTACTACACGGCGGCGGCCTTCAGCGGCACGGCGCCCAACGAAACCGGCCACGCGGCCGGCGACCTGCAGACCATTACGAGCCCAACAGGCCATGTCACACAGTTCACGCTGTACGACAGGGCAGGGCGCGTGCGCCAGATGGTCGATCCCAATGGTGTGGTCACCGATACGGCCTACACCCCACGCGGTTGGACCAGCAGCGTGACGGTGACCCCGCCAGGCGGTACCGCCCGGACCACGAGTTACACCTACGACAACGTAGGCCAGATGACGGGCGCAACCCTGCCTGACGGCACCACCCTGGGCTACAGCTACGACGCCGCCCACCGCCTGACAGGCATCACCGACGCCAAAGGAAACTCGGTGACCTACACCCTCGACAACGCCGGCAACAAAACCGGCGAGCAGGTCAAGGACCCCTCGGGCAACCTGCAAAGAAATATCACGCGCGTCTACGACGCCCTGAACCGCGTGCAACAAGTCACGGGAGCGAGCAATTGAACACGACCACAACCACCACAAGTACCACTCAAGCAGGAGGAGTTCGCATGCACAGCCTTAGCCCCACCCGAACCCCCGCCCGGGCTTTCATCGCGTGGCTAAGCCGCCTGGTGCTGCTCATCGCCATGGCCCCGACCGTGGTCCTTGCCGCCGGCCCGACGACCACAGCGCTTTCAAGCAGCGCTGGCACCGCCCCGCTCGGGCAAAGCGTCACGCTGACAGCGACCGTCACAGGCGCCAGCCCCACCGGCACCGTCACCTTCAAGGACGGCGGTGCAACCATAGGCAGCAGCGCCGTGACAGCCGGTGTCGCCAGCCTGAGCACCAGCGCCCTGGCCCTGGGCAGCCATACCCTGAGCGCCGACTATGCCGGCGACACCAACAACGACCCATCGACCTCCACGGGTATCAGCGTCGTCATCAACGCCGCCACGGCCGGCCCCATGACCTGGCAGTACGGCTATGACGCCATGGGCAGGCCGACGACAGTGCTGGACCCCAACGGATTGGCCAGCTACACCTACTACGACAGCCTGGGCCGACCCATCCAGACCCAGCAACCGGCCAACACCGGAAGCGCCACACCCACGACGACCAGCTTCGCCTACAACGCCGCCGACGGCCTGACCCAGGTCACCGACCCGCGCAACCTGGCCACGACTTACAGCCCCAACGGCCTCGGTGATGTCACAGCCCAGACCAGCCCCGACACGGGCGCCAGCCAGTACACCTATGACGCGCTCGGCAAACTGCTCACCAAAACCGACGCCCGCGGCAAACTCACCCAGTACACCTACGACAACGGGGATCGCCTCAAAACCATCAGCTACCCCACGGGGACGGGGAGCGTCTTTGAATACGACGGCGGCACGACTCCTGTCCCGGGCACCATAGGTCAGCTCACGAAGATTACCGACGCCTCCGGTCAGGCTGTCTACACCTACGACAGCATGAGCCGCAAGACATCCAAGGTCCAGACCACGGGCGCCAGGACCTTCACCGTTGGCTACACCTGGGGCGATAGCGGAAGCGCATTGGACAAACTCACGGCCATCACCTATCCGAGTGGCACGCGTGTCAATTACAGCTATGACAGCTACGGCGATGTTTCCGGCATTACGGTCAACCCGCCAAATACCAACGGCGTAGGCACCAATACCGGCAGCACCTTGCCAATGCTGAGCGCCATCACCCGCAATGCCGAAAGCAAGATGACCGGCTGGACATGGGCCAGCACCAAGACCCAGGCGATCAGCTACGACGCCAACGGCCAGATCAGTGCTTACAACCTTGGTGATCCAACCGGAACTGGTATTCGCCGCACCATCGTTCGCGACAGTGCGGGGCGCATCACGGGTTACACGCATGTCAGCAACGGAACGCCCGTTCCCTCACTGGACCAGAACTTTGGTTATGACAACCTGAACCGCCTGATCAGCGCGACCCTGGGCAGCATTGCGATTCAATACAGCTATGACGCCACGGGCAACCGCACGGCCAAGGTCATCAGCGGCACCAGCTACCCCAACACCATTTCGGCCACCAGCAACAAGCTGAGCCAGACCCAGGATGTGGGGGGTGCGGCGACCGTGGTGCATGACGCGGCGGGCAATATCACGAGCGACGGAACGAACACCTATACCTATAGCGACCGGGGCCGTCTGGCGACGATGACGAATGCCGGCGGGACGGTCACTTACAGCTACAACGCGCTGGAGTTGAGGGTTGGTAAGACCGGACCGACGGCGCTAGTACCTACAGGCGCCACCTACTACGTCTATGACGATGAAGGCAAGCTGCTCGGTGAATACGACATCAACGGAGCCCCGATCTACGAAACCATCTACCTGGGTAGTCCGGTCGGCGTTATCAAGCAGACGGGCACGGCAGGCGCGAGCGACATCGCAATCAGCCTATACAACGTCTCCACCGACCAACTCGGGGCGCCACGCACCATCACGCGCCAGAGTGACGAAGCCATCGCCTGGCGCTGGGACTCGGCTGAGGCGTTTGGCGCGACAGCACCGGATCAGAATCCGGGTGGGCTGGGCGCGTTCACGTTCAACCAGCGCTTTCCGGGCCAGGTGTTTGATGCAGAAAGCGGCTTGTTCCAGAACTGGAACCGCGAATACAACCCGCGCACTGGGCGGTATATGCAGTCCGATCCGATTGGGCTGAAGGGAGGGATCAATACGTTTGCGTATGTGCGGGGAGAGCCGCTGAGCCTTGTAGATCCGTCCGGCCTTGATCCTTGGTATAGGGATCCGGCGCAAAATCCTTCCGCTCCAATATGGGATCCAAGCCTAAATACCAACGAATCGTTTTATCGATCAAACAATTGTTATTCCTACGCGATGAATAAAAGCGGCAATCTGGCTGGACATCTATTTGGGCAGGCTGGATATCATCCAGGCAGTGCTTCCGGGAAGGAGTATGGGCGGCTCAGTTGCGACAGCATTTTTGACGCTACGAGGCGTGATGGAGCAACGTCACCGAAAGTTGATGGAGCTTGCCCGGCAGGATATCACCTAGGCCGCCTATTTATAAAACCGCCTAAATTATTACTAATTGGAGGCGACTATCATTGGTATCGACAAAATTCAGATGGCAATTTTTCGCATAAACCGGGTAGCCAAGTTCCTCAACTTTTAGGTCCTAACCCGAGTGCTCCAATTGACTATCCAATGCAGTGCGGTGATATATGTTTGCCAAACTAATGAGCCAAAGAGGATGCAGTCGGCCTGCATTGTGCGAGGGTGAGATTTCCTTTTTCGCCTGTCACTGTAAACATCGGAATGATTTGTATATTGAGCATTGGTCCAAATGAACACAACATCTCGACTCTACCGAGCTAGAACCCTAGCGATTGCTTATATCTTGCTGGGAGCGTTCTTGACCAGCTTCGGAATTACTGTGCTGGATTTTGCTCAAGGGCACATCACAGGTAATTGGTCGGGGATAGCTCCAATTGGCCGCTTAAACGATCTGCCATATCGCATTGCATTTGCTGCAGGCGCTGTATTGCTTGTAAGTTTTCTTGCGCTCTTTCTTCGCTATCCACCGATAGTTGAACGGTCAAAGCAAATCGTTTTTGGAGCGCTTTGCGGTCTGGTCACAATTGGTTCTTTGCTTGGTCCGTGGATATCGGAAACCGACATTTTTTTCCTGATCTGTTCAATAGGTGTGATCGGAATTTCATTCTGTTATCGCGCTGCTGTAGCTCGTAGCGCGGGCGAGCGTACGAAAAATTAATTGAAGTGAGCCCCTCGGCTGGACTAGAGGGGGAATGCGCCATGATCTTCTTTCACAACTATCCGATCCTGGCCAGTCTTGTGGTGCTGGTGGGTTCGTTTGTGATAGGCACGATTGAACTTGAAATGATTAACCTGAAGCCAGCGGCGTGGTTCACTTGGTTCATTGGCGGGCTGGCACTGATAGCCCCACTTGGGGAGTCGTCCTATCCCACTCCGGTCAAGTTCCTGTTAGCCGTGGTCTTTCTAGCCACTTACGGCTATGGCATCAGACTCGTTCTAAAGAATCAGTCTCCAGGCTGAATTCACTCTGAGCTGAGCGCTGGGCTCAATCGTGTCGGAGCATTCAAGAGGAGGCTATGAGAACGCCCATTTCCTGGGCACGCCAAGCGGTGCGGCGTCATGTTCATCCCACGGCTCAAGAAGAAGCCATGGTGCCCGGGGCCGGAATCGAACCGGCACGCCTTTCGGCGGGGGATTTTGAGTCCCCTGCGTCTACCAATTTCACCACCCGGGCTGGAATGAGCGAAGCCTCAAATTATGGCACAGTGTGGTCATGAACTATCCCACCATTGAAGACGCGATTGGCAAAACGCCTCTGGTCGCGCTGCAACGCATTCATGCCGCCGAGAACGCCGCACGGGGCAATGTGATCCTCGGCAAGCTTGAAGGCAACAACCCGGCCGGCTCGGTCAAAGACCGTCCGGCGCTCTCGATGATCAAGCGCGCCGAGGAGCGCGGCGACATCAAACCGGGCGACACGCTGATCGAAGCCACTTCGGGCAATACGGGTATTGCCCTGGCCATGGCGGCGGCGATCAAGGGTTACAAGATGGTTTTGATCATGCCGGAGGACCTGAGCATTGAGCGGGCCCAGACCATGAAGGCTTTTGGCGCGGAACTGATCCTGACGCCCAAAAGCGCGGGCATCGAATACTCGCGCGACCTGGCCGACCAGATGCAGAAAGAGGGCAAGGGCCGGGTGCTGGACCAGTTCGCCAATGCCGACAATCCGCGCATCCATTACGAGACCACGGGGCCCGAAATATGGACAGATACGTCAGGCAAGGTGACACATTTTGTCAGTGCCATGGGCACGACGGGCACGATTACCGGGGTTTCGCGCTACCTGAAGGAGAAAAACCCGGCCATCAGGGTGATTGGCGCCCAGCCCAGCGAGGGTTCGCGCATCCCCGGCATCCGCAAATGGCCGCAGGAATACCTGCCCAAGATTTATGACCCGCGCCAGGTCGATGAACTGGTGCTGGTGAGCCAGGCCGACGCCGAAGACATGTGCCGGCGCATGGCGCGCGAGGAAGGTATCTTTGCCGGGATCTCGGCCGCGGGCGCCCTCTGGGTGGCGCAAGAGATCGCCAAGACCGTGCAAAACGCGGTGATCGTGTTTGTGGTCTGCGACCGGGGCGACCGTTACCTGTCGACCGGCGTGTTTCCGGCTTGAGGGCCACCTCTTTTTACCCGTCTGATGCGCGTTCGAAGCTGCTGAAGCCCTGGTGGCGGGCGCGCTTTCTTTCCTTTCCCTTCTTTTTATCCTGATCCCCCACCATGACCCATGAATTCCGGTTTTGCCCGAACTGCGCGACGCCGCTGGCCATGGTGTCGCAGATGGAGGACGGCGGCGAGAAGGCCAGGCTGCGCTGCCCGGCCTGCGGATTCACCCATTGGAACAACCCGACGCCGGTGCTGGCTGCCGTGATTGAATACCACGGCCAGGTGCTGCTGGCGCGCAACGCGGCCTGGCCGGGCAAGATGTATGCGCTGATCACGGGTTTTATGGAGGCGGGCGAGACGCCGCAGGGCGGGATTGCGCGCGAAATCAAGGAAGAAACCAACCTGGAAACCAGCTCGCTGGACCTGATAGGCGTCTACGACTTCCAGCGCATGAACCAGATCATCATCGCCTACCACGCGGTCTGCACGGGGGAGGTCAGCCTCTCGCCCGAGCTGGTGGATTACCGGCTCTACGACCTGGACAAGCTCAAATGCTGGCCCGCCGGCACCGGCTATGCGCTGGCCGACTGGCTGCGCACGCGCGGGCATGAGCCGGAGTTTGTGGAATGGGCGAAGAGGACGGAATAGGACCGGGCATGCCGCGCGGCCTCGGGTAAAGCCCGTTAAAGGGCTATTGCGCTTTGCTTAAAATCGCGGCAACCCAAGGATTTTCATGAACATCGACAAAGAACTCGACACCCGCGGCCTGAACTGCCCGCTGCCCATCCTGAAAGCCAAAAAGGCGCTGACGGAAATGCTGAGCGGCCAGCTGCTGCGTGTGGTGTCCACCGATTCGGGCTCGACCCGGGATTTCCAGGCCTTTGCCAAGCAGACGGGCAATGAACTGGTCGAGCAGCAAGTCGCCGGCAGCGACTTTATCCACGTGCTCAAGCGCCGCTAAAGGCGGCGCTTTTCTCGTTCAAGCCTGCTTGCGGCGTTCCCGGCCCGACCAGCCGATCTGCAGGTTGTCGAGGTAATTGCGGAAGTGCACGCCCACCTCGGGGTGCTGCAGCGCCAGCTCGACGGTGGCTTCCAGAAAGCCTTCCTTGCTGCCGCAGTCATAGCGTTTACCCTCGTACTGAAAGGCATAAACGGTCTCTTTGTCCAGCAGGCTTGAAATGCCGTCGGTGAGCTGCAGCTCGCCGCCCACGCCGGCGTTCTGGCTGCGGATGTGCTCGAAGATGGCCGGCGTCAGGATGTAACGGCCGGCAACGCCCATGCGCGACGGGGCCACCTCGGGCGCGGGTTTTTCGACGATTTTTTTCACTTTCATCAGGCCCTTGCTGGCGCCACCGTCGGTGGCGACGATGCCGTAGCGGCGGGTCTGGTCCTGCGGCACTTCCTGCACCGCCAGGATGGACTGCTGCACTTCCTTGAACTGCTCGGCCATCTGGGCCAGCACGGATTTGCCGCCCTGGGGGCCGACCATCAGGTCGTCGGCCAGCAGCACGGCAAAAGCCTCCTGGCCGACCAGGTGTTCGGCGCACAGCACCGCATGGCCCAGGCCCAGGGAGCGGGGCTGGCGCACATAGGAAAAGTTCATGTCGTCAGGCTGGACGGAGCGGACCAGGTCCAGGAGCTTGTGCTTTTGGGCTACCTCAAGCTCATTCTCAAGCTCGTAAGCAGTATCAAAGTGGTCTTCTATGGCCCGTTTATTGCGTCCTGTCACAAAAATCATGTGGCGGATGCCTGCCGCGTAAGCCTCTTCGACCGCGTATTGGATCAAGGGCTTGTCGACGACGGGGAGCATTTCCTTGGGCTGGGCCTTGGTGGCCGGTAGAAACCGGGTGCCGAGACCGGCCACCGGGAACACTGCTTTGTGTAATGTAAATTTTTGCATCGACTTTGATCGGGGAAAAGACTAGAGTGTTGCGTTGTTGATACATTGTTTCAGGTCGGACAAACGCCCGACTTGACGTGGTCAATCCGCGCGAATTGCGGTCTGCAGGAAAAAGGACTCACTGGGTGGACATCTTACTTCTTGACGCGCTGGTGCCCGAGGCCATGGCCTGGCTCGAGACCCGCCACAGCGTGGGCTACCACCCCGAACTCGCCGACGACCTGACTTCGCTGCGCAAGATCGCCTACAAGACCAAGGGTATCGTGTTTCCGCGGCAGACCGTGGTGACGCGCGAATTCCTTGACTTTCTGCCCAAAATCAAGGCCGTGGGCCGCCTGCATGTGGGCACGGACAACACCGACCTCGAGGCCTGCAAGGAGCGCGACATCAAGGTCGTGCATGCCAGCAGCGCCAATGTGCGCTCCAATGCCGAATACCTGCTCAGCAGCCTGCTGCTGCTGTACCGCCGCGGCCTGGTCTCGGCCCTGATGGGGCGCCGCCATCCGACGACGCAGATGGGCCGCGAACTGCACGGCAGCACCGTGGGCATCCTGGGCCTGGCGCCGACGGCGCACACGCTGGCCGGCATGCTCAATGGCCTGGGCGTGCGCCTTATCGGCTACGACCCGGCGGTGCACCACACGGCGCCGATCTGGGAGCGCCTGCGCATACAGCCGGTGTCCCTGCCCGAACTGGTCAGCCAGGCCGATGCGGTCTCGGTGCAGATGCTTTACGCCACGCGTTTCCGCGGCTTTGTGAATGAAAAACTGCTGGCCGCCTGCCGGCGCAACCAGCTGTGGGTGGGCATCAGCCGCAGCGAACTGTTTGACGAGGCCGCGCTGGCCGCGGCGCTGTGCGACGGCCGCATCGAGGCCTGCATCCTGGACGGCGCCGAAGCCAGCTTCCTGGGCGACACCTCGCCGCTGAAGGGCCTGAAGAATTTGTTCGTCACGCCGCGCCTGGGCTCGCACACACGCGAGGCGCGCCTGCGCTCTAGCTGGTATGTGGCGCATCGCATGCACGAGGCCATAGGCTCGGTGCCGCACAGCGGCATGGACCAGTTGCCCAGCGGTTCCATGGGCCTGGATTTGCCGGGTGGCGTAACACCCTCCCAATGGTCCGAGCCGGAGTTCATGATCAGATGACTGTTGGCCCCCACGCTTTTCACTTCGCCTTCGGCTCCGTGTAATACGCTGCCCCCCGGGGGGGCGCTGCGCCTGCGGTCTGGCAAAGCCAGTCCCGCGGCCCCTGCTTGAAGGGAGCCCTTCATGCGGCACCATGAAAAAAGCCCCGCAAGCGGGGCTTTTTTGTGGGCGGGTCTTCCGGCTTTATTTCAAGCGTGCCAGCTGCTCGCGGATTTTGGCCAGGGCCGCCTGGTTATCGGCCAGGCGCTTGCGTTCCTGTTCCAGCACGGCCGGGGGCACCTTGCTGACGAAAGCTTCATTGGCGAGCTTGGTCTCGGACTTGGCGATCTCTCCCGTCAGGCGAGTCTCTTCCTTTTGCAGGCGCATCTTTTCCGCCGCCAGATCGACTTCCATGAAAAGGCACAGGCGCGCTTCACCGACGATGGCCACAGGCGCAGATTGTGCGGCCGCGGCCCACTCGGTTTCACTGTCGAAGACCTTGACTTCGCTGAGCTTGGCCAGCGCCTTGAGCACCGGCGCCATGCCGGTCATGAAGGCGCTGTCGCCGACCACAAACAGCGGAAGGCGCGTGGCCGGCGAGACCTTCATCTCGCCGCGCAGGTTGCGGCAGGCGTCGACCAGGGTCTTGAGCTTGGCAACGTGGGCCTCGGCCTTCTCGTCGATCTTCTCGGGCTGGCTTTGTGGATACGGTGCGACGCCGATGAATTTTCCCGTCTTGCCGGCAACGGGCGCAACCTTTTGCCATAGCTCTTCCGTGATGAAAGGAATCACCGGGTGCGCCAGGCGCAGGATGGCCTCCAGCGTGCGGATCAGGGTGCGGCGCGTGGCGCGCTTTTGCGCTTCACTGCCATCCCTGATTTGAACCTTGGCGATTTCCAGGTACCAGTCGCAGAACTCATTCCAGACAAACTGGTAGATGCTGCCGGCGACGTTGTCGAGGCGGTAGTCGGCAAAGCCCTTGGCCACGTCGGCTTCGACGCGCTGCATGGTCGACGAGATCCAGCGGTCGGCCTGCGAGAAACTCAGGTAGTTGTGGAACTCGCCGCCGGGCGCGCATTGCTCTTTGCTGTGTTCTTCAAGCCCGCAGTCCCGGCCTTCGCAATTCATCAAAGTGAAGACGGATGCGTTCCAGAGCTTGTTGCAGAAGTTGCGGTAGCCTTCGCAGCGCTTGCTGTCGAAGTTGATGCTGCGGCCCAGGCTGGCCAGCGAAGCGAAAGTGAAGCGCAGCGCATCGGCGCCGTAGCCCGGAATGCCGTCGGGAAATTCCTTTTCGGTGTTCTTGCGCACCTGCGGCGCGGTCTCGGGCTTGCGCAGGCCTTGCGAGCGTTTTTCCAGCAAAGGCGCCAGCTCGATGCCGTCGATCAAATCGACCGGGTCCAGCACATTGCCTTCGGACTTGCTCATCTTCTTGCCCTGGGCATCCTTCACCAGGCCGTGGATGTACACGTCCTTGAACGGCACCTGGCCGGTGAAATGTGTGGTCATCATGATCATCCGGGCGACCCAGAAGAAGATGATGTCGTAGCCGGTGACCAGCACGCTGGAAGGCAAAAAGAGGTCCAGTTCCTTGGTCTTCTCGGGCCAGCCCAAGGAAGAGAAAGGCACCAGCGCCGACGAATACCAGGTGTCCAGCACATCTTCATCGCGCGTGAGCTTTTTGCCGGGCGCCTGCTTCTGCGCCTCTTCTTCGCTGGTGGCGACATAGACCTTGCCATCTTCGTCATACCAGGCCGGGATCTGGTGGCCCCACCAGAGCTGGCGCGAGATGCACCAGTCCTGGATGTTGTTCATCCACTGGTTGTAGGTGTTGACCCACTGCTCGGGCACAAACTTGACCTCGCCGCTGCTCACCGCGTCGCGTGCTTTTTGCGCAATCGATTTTCCGGTCGGGTCTTGGTCGCTGACCTTGCTCAGCGCGACAAACCACTGGTCGGTCAGCATGGGCTCGACCACCGCGCCGGTGCGCGCGCAGACCGGCACCATGTTTTTGTGCGGCACGGCTTTTTCGAGGAAGCCTTGCTCCTCGAGGTCCTTGAGCACGGCCTTGCGGCAGTCGTAGCGATCCAGGCCCTGGTATTGCGCGGGGCCGTTTTCGTTGATCTTCGCGTCCAGCGTGAAGATGGTGATCAGCGGCAGGTCGTGGCGCAGCGCGACCTGGTAGTCGTTGAAGTCGTGCGCGCCGGTGATTTTCACCACGCCGCTGCCGAAGGCCGGGTCGACGTAGTCGTCGGTGATCACCGGGATCTTGCGGTCGCACAGCGGCAGGTCGACCATCTTGCCGACCAGGTGTTTGTAGCGTTCGTCATCGGGGTGCACCGCCAGCGCGCCGTCGGCCAGCATGGTTTCGGGCCGGGTGGTGGCGATGTGCATGCCGCGCAGCGGCGAGCCGTCGGCGGCCTTCTGCGGACCGTCGCTGAACGGATATTCGATGTGCCACATGAAGCTGTCGCGCTCTTCGTTCTCGACTTCCAGGTCGGACACGGCGGACTTGAGGATCGGGTCCCAGTTCACCAGGCGCTTGCCGCGGTAGATCAGGCCCTGCTCATAGAGCTGCACAAAGGTCGAGGTGACGACCGTGGACATTTTCGGGTCCATGGTGAAGTACTCGTGCTTCCAGGCTACCGAGTCGCCCATGCGGCGCATCTGGCGCGTGATGGTGGTGCCGGACTCTTCYTTCCATTCCCAGACCTTGGCGACGAAGTTTTTGCGGCCCAGGTCGTGGCGGCTTTTGCCTTCACCCTGCAGCTTGCGCTCCACCACGATCTGCGTGGCGATGCCGGCGTGGTCGGTGCCGGGCACCCACAGCGTGTTGTGGCCGCGCATGCGGTGGTAGCGCGTGAGCGAATCCATGATGGTCTGGTTGAAGGCATGGCCCATGTGCAGCGTGCCCGTCACGTTGGGCGGCGGCAGCTGGATGGAGAACGAGGGCTTGGCCGCGTCCAGCGTGGGCTCGTACTGGCCGCTTTGCTCCCATTCGGGGCCCCAGCGGCTCTCAATGGCGGCCGGCTCGAAGGATTTGGCCAGGCTGTCCAGCCCCGGTGTCGGGACTTTGACGGCCTCCGCGGCAGGGGTGGCGGTATCGGCAAGGGCGGGGGCGGCAGCGTTGGTCATGGGGGCAATGAAAAACGGCATCGAGGGGATGCCGCCTTGAGGTTGGGGGAAACTGCCCTGATTTTATTCGACTGGAAGGCCCGGGACCTGCTTTAGCCCGTACGCCCTGGCGGACCCGATGTCTTTGCGGCCGCAATACAGGCCCGCAGCACCGCGGTGTCGCCCAGCTGGTTGGCCATCAGCAGGATCAGCCGGGCATTGAGCAGCTCGGATTCCTCGCGGCTCAGGCCCTGGTGGGCGTCCAGCAGGCATTCGTAAAACGCGTCCGCGTCCTGGAAATGCAGGCGCGTGCTCAGGGGGCTGTCGGGTTTCATGTGGTGTCCTTTCCGGTGGGTGCGCCCAGCGCGGCGGCCACCGCGTGGACCAGCGAGGCGTCCACGCTCTCGCCGGTGGCGGCGACGTGGCCGTCGGGCCGCAGCAGCGCCCAGGCATGGCCGAAAACGTGGCAGGTCGCCTGCAGGTGGCCCTGGTCGTCAATCACGTGTTCCACGGCCGCGGCCTTCTCACCGGGGCCCACCACCTGCACGCAGCGGATGCCGGCTTCCGCCGACAGCGCCGCCAGGCGCGCCAGCGCGACGGGGGAGACATCGCCAAAAGCCAGCAGCAGCAAACGGCCCTGGGCCCAGGCCAGCAGCTCCAGCAGCTCGCCAGGGCGGCCGCCCGGCCAGGCAAATCCCACGTTCTGCGTCGCGCGCCCGCCGGACCCGGCACAGGCGCCCGAGCGTGTGTAGTGGTTGGGCGTGGACATGCGGCCGGTGTTGACGAGTTGCCGCGCGAACACATGCTCGCGCGCCAGGCCCAGCGCCGCAGTGCGGAACAGCCTCTCGGCGCCGTCGGCCGGACGCAGAAAGCGCGCCGTGCGGTTGGTGACCAATACGTTGTGCGTGGCCGCCTCGTGCCGCTCGTGGTGGTAGCTGCCCAGCAGGGCGGGCGCGGCGCGGCCCTGCAGCACGGCGGCCAGCTTCCAGGCCAGGTTGTCGGCATCCTGCACGCCCGAGTTGCCGCCGCGCGCACCGAAGGGGCTCATCACGTGGGCCGCATCGCCGGCAAAAAACACGCGGCCGTGGCGCAGGCTGTCCAGGCATTCGCTGCGGTAGGCATAGGGGCCGACCCAGACGATTTCATAGTCGCCGTCGTCGAGCACCTTGCCCGACTGGCTTTTGAACTGCGCCTTGAGGCGGGCGCGCACCACGTCCTCGCGGCTGACGTCTTCCGGTTTGGCGTGCGGCGGCATCTGGTAGTCGATGCGCCAGACGCCGTCGGCCATCAGGTGCTGCCAGACGGCCCGGCCTTCGTTAAAGGGCGCTTCTATCCAGGTGTGGCGCTCCACCGGCGGCGGGTTCTTGAAGCGCACGTCGGCAATGCACCAGCGGTCGTCGCCCTGCTGCGCCGTCACCGCGGCGCCGCACCAGGCGCGAAACGGGCTGCGCGAGCCGCTGCAGTCGATCACGTGCTCAGCCTCCAGGGTGTAGGCGCCGGCCGGGGTTTCCAGCCGCAGCGTCGCGAAGTCCTGGTTCTGTTCGAAGCTGGTGACACGGTGGTTCCAGCGAATGTCGACCAGGCGATCTTCGGGCGCGGGACTGTAGAGCTGCTCGACCAGGAAACCCTCGACATAAAACTGCTGGATGTTGATAAAGGGCGGCTGGCGGCTCAGCGAATGCGTCTGCTGCTGGCGCAGGTCAAAGGCGTAGACCTCGTCGCTGCCCGCGAAGGTGCGGCCCACGCTCCACTGCACGCCCCGGGCCGCGATGCGTTCGTAAATGCCCAGGCGCTTGAAGATTTCCAGGCTTTTCTGGGCATAGCAGATGCCGCGCGAGGAGGCACCTTTCACGCCCACGGTGTTGTCCTCGTCCAGCAGCACGGCTTTGATGCCGTACTGCGCCAGCGCGCAGGCCAGCGTCAGCCCGGTGATGCCGCCGCCCACGATGGCGACGGCGTGGCGCTTGACCTCGCCCGTGTGCAGCTCCGGCGGCTCGACGAAAGGGTATTCGGGCAGGGTGTAGCCCGCGCCCTGGGCGAATTCGTAGCCGTTGGTGAAGGCGGCGGCCAGGGTGGCGGGCGGCTTGTTATGGATGGGTGTTGTCTCGGGCATGGGCTGCGCCTCTTGTCTTGTTTACCTATTCGTAATCAATCTACCATAACGTAATTATGAGGAGGGCAGCCTCGACTCTCCAGCGCGGAAGCGCTATGACGGCGCGGCTTGTAATTGATGATTGTTATTAATGCTTACGTATTTATAGTTTTTATCAATTTCATGCATTGATTCCGGCAATTAGACGAAGCGGCCGAACAGGTCTAAGGTGTTTTGGTCTTCGGTCTTCGCGCCTGGACTTTTGGGGCAGGGGCTTGAAGCATTGGCGATTTGTTCATCCATCAACCCACGAAGGAGATTTCCATGGCTGCTCTCAAAGGCTCCAGGACGGAAGAGAACCTGAAAGCCGCATTTGCCGGCGAATCGCAGGCCAACCGCCGCTACCTCTATTTTGCGAACAAGGCCGACGTTGAAGGCCAGCCCGATGTCGCGGCGCTGTTCCGCTCCACCGCGGAAGGTGAAACCGGCCATGCCCACGGCCACCTCGAATGGCTGGAGCAATGCGGCGACCCCGCCACCGGCATGCCCTTCGGCGCCACGCGCGACAACCTCGCGTCCGCCGTGGCCGGCGAAACCCACGAGTACACCGACATGTACCCCGGCATGGCCAAGACCGCACGCGACGAAGGCCATGACGAAGTGGCCGACTGGTTTGAAACCCTGGCCAAGGCAGAACGATCCCATGCCAATCGCTACACCAAAGCATTGGCCGAACTCGTCGATTAACTGACTTCTCGCTGCGCCGCAAGGCGTGGCGGGTTTTGGAAAAGACTCCGCACGAGAGTCTTTTCTCAAACTCCACGTGAGATTCACAAGAAGAGGCAAGCATGGCCACAGAAGGCAACCTCCAGGCGCCCACGCGCCACGCGATCGACTGGAAAAATCCGGACTTCTACAACGAAGACGCGGCCCTCCATGAGATGGAGCGCATCTTCGACATCTGCCATGGCTGCCGCCGCTGCGTGAGCCTGTGCGGCGCCTTCCCCACGCTGTTCGACCTGGTTGACGAAAGCAAGACCGGCGAGGTCGATGGCGTGGACAAGAAGGACTACATGAAGGTGGTCGACCAGTGCTATATGTGCGACCTCTGCTACATGACCAAGTGTCCCTATGTGCCGCCGCACGAGTTCAATCTCGACTTTCCCCACACCATGCTGCGCGCCAAGGCCATCAAGTTCAAGAAAGGCGAAGTCGGCGCGGGTGAAAGGTTTTTGTCGTCCACCGACGTGCACGGCCAGTTTGCCGGCATCCCCATCGTGGTCCAGGTGGCCAATGCGGTCAACAAGACCAAACCGGCGCGCGCCGTGATGGAAAAAGTGCTGGGCGTCGACAAGAACGCCTGGCTGCCGGACCTCGCCACGAAGAAGTTCCGCTCCGGCGCGCCCGAATCACCGCCGCACGCGGTGAAAGACGGCGCCAAGACACCCGGCAAGGTGGCGATCTATTCCACCTGCTACATCAACTACAACGAGCCCGGCATAGGCCACGACCTGCTCAAGGTGCTGGACCACAACGAAGTGCCCTATGTGCTGGTCGAAAAAGAGAAATGCTGCGGCATGCCCAAGCTGGAGCTCGGCGACCTGGTATCGGTGAACAGCAGCAAGGAGGCCAACATCCCGGTGCTCGTGAAGTACGCCAGAGACGGCTACGCCATCCTGAGTGCCGTGCCCAGCTGCACCCTGATGTTCAAGCAGGAACTGCCGCTGATGTACCCCGATGACGCCGAGGTGCAACTCGTCAAGGAGCACATGTGGGACCCGTTTGAATACCTGATGGCGCGCAAACGCGACGGCCTGCTCAAGACGGAGTTCAGCATGCCGCTGGGCAAGGTCAGCTACCAGATCCCCTGCCACGGCCGGGTGCAGAACATCGGCAAAAAAACTGAAGAGATGCTCAAGATGGTGCCCGGCACCAGCGTGCATACGCACGAGCGCTGCTCGGGCCATGCCGGCACCTTCGGCGTCAAGGTGCCCTACCACCAGCAGGCCATGAAGATCGGCAAACCGCTCTTCAAGGCCATGGCCAGCCACAAAGACGGCGGCCTGCCCGACGTGATCAGCAGCGACTGCCCGCTGGGCGGCCACCACATCGCCCAGGGCTTTGAGGTCAACAGCCTGGGTGCGCCGCCGCAAAAGCATCCGCTCACTTTGATACGCACGGCCTACGGCCTCAAGTAAGGAATGAGGGCCGCCATGAAGACCACCGGAAAGATCACCCGCGACTCCCTGATGACGCTGGAGGCCTACAGCAAATACCGCAAGGAAAACAAGGCCGCCATCATCGCCCACCGCAAGCTGCGCAGCGTGCGCCTGGGGGAGCACATCAACCTGCAGTTTGAAAGCGAAACCAGCATCCGCTACCAGATCCAGGAGATGTTGCGCGTGGAAAAGATCTTTGAAGAGGAAGGGATAGAGCAAGAGATCGAAGCCTATGCCCCGCTGGTGCCCGACGGCAGCAACTGGAAGGGCACGCTGATGCTGGAGTACCCCGACGTCAACGAGCGCAAGCGCGAACTGGCGCGGCTGATAGGCGTGGAAGACCGCATGTTTGTGGAAGTCGAAGGCCATGCGCGTGTCTACGCGATCGCTGATGAAGACATGGACCGCGAAAACGACGAGAAAACCTCGGCCGTGCACTTTGTGCGCTTCGAACTGGACCCGGCCATGTGCGCGGCGGTCAAGGCCGGCGCCAGTGTCAAGCTGGGCTGCGACCACACGCATTACCCGGCGCATACGACAATTCCAGCGGAAACATTGGCGTCATTGGCCAGCGATCTGCATTAAGGCTTTTTGGTGGCAGCTGTCTGTGCCGTTCTGTGCCTGTCGTAAAGTGGAGGTTTCGCCCTTACTCCAACAATTCCAAGCATGCTGTTCCTCATCTCGCCGGCCAAGTCGCTGGACTACGACACGCCGCCGCACGTCGCCACCCATACCCAACCCCTCTTTACCCGCCAGTCGGCCCAGCTCATTGACGTGCTCAAGACCCAGACCCCGCAGCAGATCGGCACGCTGATGAAGCTGTCGGACGCGCTGGCGGGCCTGAACGTGGCGCGCTACCAGGCCTGGTCGCCCAGGTTCACAGCGAAAAATTCCAAGCAGGCCGCGCTGGCTTTTGACGGCGACGTGTATGGCGGCCTCAATGCCAAAACACTGAACGAGGCCCAGCTCGCCTGGGCGCAAGACCATCTCTGCATCCTGAGCGGCCTCTACGGCGTGCTGCGTCCGCTGGACCGCATGCAGCCCTACCGGCTTGAAATGGGCACGGCGCTGGCCACGCCCCAAGGCAAAAACCTCTACCAGTTCTGGGGCTCGCAGATTTCCGCCTACCTCAATGAGCGCGCCGCCGCCGACACCTCGCCCGTCATCATCAACCTGGCCAGCGAGGAATACTTCAAGGCCGTGGACCGCAAGGCGCTCAAGGCGCGCGTGGTGAGCTGTGTGTTCGAGGAGTTCAAGGGCGGCAAGTACAAGGTCATCAGCTTCTTCGCGAAGCGCGCGCGCGGCCTCATGGCGCGCTACGCGATCGAGAAAAAAATCGCCACGGTGAAAAAGCTTGAAAACTTTGACGCCGAGGGTTACCGCTTCGACCCCAAGGCCTCCGGACCCGACCGGCTGGTGTTCCGGCGCACACAGGCCGCCTGAACGGCCGCATCACCTTCAGCCCGCCATGCAAGCCCAGACCCTCACGCGCGAGATGCAGGACTGGGTGGCGGCGCAGCTCGCGGCCGGCTACACGCCGCACGAGGTGTTCCAGGCGCTGCTGGATGCCGGCTGGCACGCGGCCGCCGCCAACCAGGCCCTGGGCCTGCCGGCGCCCGTCGCCGCAATACCGCAGCCCGCGCAGGCCGTGCCCTGGGTCAAGGCCGATGCCTCCGGCGCCATGGTGGACGCGGGCGACAAATGGGTGACGGTGAGCGAGCATCGCAGCGCGCCCGAGCTGTGGGTCTTCGGCAACCTGCTCAGCACGGCCGAATGCGAGGCACTGATGGAAGCGGCCGAGCCGCGCCTGGCGCGCTCGCTGACCGTGGACATCCGCACCGGCGGCGAAGAACTGAACCATGACCGCACCAGCCATGGCATGTTTTACACGCGCGGCGAGAACGAGGTGGTGAGCCGCATCGAGGCGCGGATCGCCAAATTGCTGAACTGGCCGGTGCACAACGGCGAAGGCCTGCAGGTGCTGCGCTACCGGCGCGGCGCGGAATACAAACCGCACTACGACTACTTCGATCCCGGCGAACCCGGCACTGCGGCCATCCTGCGGCGCGGCGGCCAGCGTGTGGCCAGCCTGATCATGTACTTGCAGGAGCCCGAGGAGGGCGGCGCCACGGTATTCCCCGACATAGGCCTTCGTGTGCGGCCGCAGCGCGGCAGTGCGGTGTTTTTCAGCTACGCGCTGGCGCATCCGGCCAGCCTCACGCTGCACGGTGGCGAGCCCGTAAAAACGGGCGAGAAGTGGATTGCCACCAAGTGGCTCCGCGAGCGGGAGTTTGTGTAACACCCCTGTTGAAGAGTGCACCGTGACGCGTGGGCGACGCTGCGATTGGCACGCTTCCAGGGGCGGGGACCATAATCCACCATGAAAATCAAAGCCAACCAGATCGATATTGAAATCGAAGACACCCACCCCGGCGACGCCACCGGCCGCCCTGTGGTGCTGCTCATCATGGGCCTGGGCATGCAGCTGATCGCCTGGCCGCCGGCCATGGTGCAGGCGATTGCCGATGCGGGTTTTCGCGTTGTGCGCCTTGACAACCGCGACATAGGCTTGTCCCAGCACTTCGACCACCTGGGCACGCCCAGCCTGCTCTGGGAGGGGCTCAAGTTCCGCCTGGGCTGGCGCATACGCGCGCCTTACAGCATCGAAGACATGGCCGCCGACACCCTGGGCGTGCTGGACGCGCTCAACATCGCCAAAGCGCATGTGGTGGGTGTCAGCATGGGCGGCATGGTCGCGCAGCGCCTGGCGGTGCTCGCGCCTTCGCGGCTGCTGAGCCTGTCCAGCATCATGAGTTCCAGCGGCGCGCGCGGCCTGCCCGAAGCCAGCCCGGCCGTGACCCGCGTGCTGCTGAGCCGGCCCGCCGGCAAGGGCGTGCAGGCCGCCGTGGACCACACCGCCAGGCTGCTGAAAGCCATCGGCAGCCCCGGTTTTCCCACGCCCGACGCCGAGCTGCGCGAGAAAGTTGCCGCGGCGGCGCAGCGCAGCTTCCACCCGCAGGGCGTCGTGCGCCAGATGGTGGCGATTGCCGCCGACAGCACGCGCGCCGCGGCGCTGGCCAGGGTGACGGCGCCCACGCTGGTGCTGCACGGCCGCGCCGACCCGTTGGTGCCCATGGCCTGCGGCCAGGACACGGCCAGGCGCATTCCGGGTGCGCGTTTTGAAAGCATTGAAGGCATGGGCCATGATTTGCCGCCCGGTGTGGTGGAGCGCCTGCTCGCACTCTTGATTCCCCATTTCAAGGCCGCAGCCACTATGTAAAAGGCAATCGCTTTCTCCTTCCCCCGCTGGGGGAAGGCAGGGAA
>NZ_JBFUBU010000069.1:0-11895 GCF_056405595.1 Polaromonas sp. P1_G1 | reverse complement strand
TGGCCCCCATCCCAACCTTCCCCCWGCGGGGGAAGGAGCAATACCCGATGGCAGCGGCCCGGACGCTGCCCTTTGCGGCTTTGGGGTTTGGGCGAGTGAATTGCCGGCTGCCTGCGCTTAGCGGCGAAAATAGGCCCATGAACACCCCAGAACAATCCCAGCTCGGCAAACCCTCGGCCTACATCGACCAGTACGACGCCTCGCTGCTGTTTCCCATCCCGCGCGAAGGCAAGCGSGCCGAAATCGGCRTCAYCGGCRCKSCGCCATTYTTYGGYGCCGACCTGTGGACGGCGTTTGAGCTCAGCTGGCTCAACCTGCGCGGCAAGCCCCAGGTGGCGTTGGCCCAGATCACCGTGCCCTGCGAATCGCCCAACATCGTCGAGAGCAAGTCTTTCAAGCTCTACCTCAACAGCTTTAACAACACGCGGTTTGCCGACGCGCGCGACGTGCGCGAGCGGATTCGCGCCGACCTCAACGCCGTGGTGGGCATGGGCGTCGGTATCAAGACCCTGGGCCCCGAGCTGTTCGACCGCGAGCCGGTGCACGAGCTCGACGGMCTGAACCTGGACCGGCTGGACGTGGAGTGCATCCACTACCAGCCCGCACCCGAGCTGCTGTTCGCCGAATTCGACGAGCCGCCCGTCGAGGAGACGCTGACCAGCAACCTGCTSAARAGCAACTGCCTGGTSACCGGCCAGCCCGACTGGGGCAGCGTGCAGATCCGCTACGCCGGCCCGCAGATCAACCAGGAAGGGCTGCTGCAGTACCTGGTGAGTTTTCGCAACCACAACGAGTTCCATGAGCAGTGCGTGGAGCGCATCTTCATGGACCTCTGGACGCGCTGCAAGCCGCTCAAGCTCTCGGTCTATGCGCGCTACACGCGCCGCGGTGGGCTGGACATCAACCCGTTTCGCACCAGCCATCCGCAGGCGCTACCGCCCAGCGTACGCACCGCGCGCCAGTAAGAACGCCCCGGTTTACTGCCCGAACTCGCTGAAGTTCTTGAGCGGTGTAAGCCCGGGAAACTGCCCCGCGCGCTTTTCCTTCATGGCCGTCACGGACTCGCGCACATGGGCGTTGCTCCAGATCGCGCCCTGCAGCCAGCCCATCTGCCGGAGCGCGTCGTCCACCGAGTGGTCGCGCGCGTAGTGGATGGCCTGCTTGCTGCCCCAGACCGCTACGGGCGGTTTGGCGGCGATTTCGTTCGCGCATTGCATGGCGGCGGCCAGCATGGCGTCCGCTGAATCAAACACCTCGTTGACCAGGCCGTAGCCCAGCGCCCTGGCAGCCGGCAAGCGGCGCCCGGTGTAGGCCAGCTCCTTGACGACGGCCAGCGGCAGCAGCTTGGGCAGGCGCTGCAAGGTGCCCACGTCGGCCACCATGCCGATGTTGATCTCCTGGATGCAGAAAAATGCGTCGGCCGTGGCATAGCGCAGGCAGCAGGCCGTCACCATGTCAACCGCCCCGCCTATGCAGCCGCCCTGGATGGCCGCGATCACGGGGATGCGCAAAGTCTCGAGTTTGGTGAAGGTGGCCTGCATGTCCGTCAGCAGGTCGAAGATGGCCGCCCGGCCTTCGGGGCTCTGGTCGTCCATGGCGATGCCGCTGCCGAAGGTTTCCAGCGCCATGCCCGCGCTGAAGTGTTTGCCGGTGCTGGAGATCACCAGCACGCGCGCTTCGCCGGTTTTATGGAGATGCGTGAGCGCCGCGTCGAGTTCGCGCCAGAACAGCGGGTGCATGGTGTTCATCGCCTCGGGGCGATTGAGAACCAGGTGGGCGACGTGGCCGGTGGTGCTGAGGGTGAAGCAGGTCAGGGAGGGTGGGGTGGGTGCGTTCATGCCCCCACTCTAGTTCAAGCCACAAGGTCCAGCCAGTCACACCTGAGACGCCGCGCCAGGTGCGCCCGCGCCCTTCCATAGACATACAGCCGCGGTGCCAGGACGCCCAGCGCGCACAGCGGGTAGGCCCAGGCCGCGTCAAAGGTATAAGCCGGCAGCCAGCCCGTCCAGCCCATGAGCCAGATTGTCAGCACCGCTTCCCAGAGCTGGCATTCGAGGGGGTGCGCCGCTCGCTGTACCTCGCGCCAGTCCTTCAGGCGCTGGAACTGGGCCAGCGTGATGTGGTGCCAGTAGCGCGACCGGGTAGGTGTGGGTGCGTTGGAAGGATCAGAGGGATCGGACATAAAGCCTCCGTGCGGAAGCTTCAATGTAAGTTTCGTGAAAGCTTCTGTCAACGGCCGCGAGGTGTCAGGGTCGATGCAAAATACGATTTTTTGCAAGCCCTCGTGACAGGCCGGGCCGCCCCGGCCACCGCGCCTCAGGCCGAGGCCAGGGTTTTCAGGGCCGACACCAGCCGGTCCAGGTCGGCCTCGGTGGTGTAGAGCGCCGGGGAGACACGTATGCAGGGGCCTTTGGCTACGCCGCTGCGGCGCACCGTCAGCACGCCATAGCTGTCGCGCAGCTGCGCCACCAGCGCCTTGTAGTCGTCCGGCGTCGTCCTGCCGGCCAGGCGGAAGGAGGTGATGCCCGCGGCCATGCCGGGCTGGTCCGGCGTCAGGATGTCGACGCCCTTGAGTTCGCGGGCGCGGCCGACCCAGTAGTCGCGCAGGTAGCGAAGGCGAAGCTCCTTGGCCTTGGGGCCGATTTCCGCATGCAGGGCCAGCGCCCTGGGCAGGGTCAGCAGGGCCGCGAAATTGGAGGTGCCGCTGTGCACGCGCGAGCGGATGTCGTCGGCCGGCCAGTCCTCGTCGGCCATCGCGCGGTCTATGTCGGGCAGCCGCCCTTTAGCGACGTACATAAAACCCAGGCCGACGGGTGCGCCTATCCACTTGTGCAGGTTGAAGCCGACGAAGTCCACGCCGAGATCTTGCACCTTGAAGTCGATCTGGCCCCAGGAGTGCGCGGCGTCCAGCACCACGTCCACGCCGCGGGCCCTGGCCATCGCGGCGATCTCGGCCACGGGCATTACCAGCCCCGTGCGGTGGCTGACATGCGTGAGCAGCAGCAGTTTTGCTTTGGGGTTGTTTGCCAGGGCTTCCCGGTAGGTTTGCAGCACGGCCTCGCGCGTGGCGGGCTCGGGGATGCTGAACTTGACCACGTTCACGCCGCGCCTGTCTTTGAGCCAGTTCATCGCGTACTGCATGGAGTCGTAGTCGAGGTCGCAAAACAGCACGCTGTCGCCGGCGCCGAGCTTGTTGTAGCCGCCTATCAGCAGCTGCAGGGCTTCGGTGGCGCCGCGCGTGAAAGCGATCTCCCCGGGGGTGGCTCCCACGGCGGCGGCCAGCAGCTTGCGGGCTTCGGTCGCATCACCGTCGAACTGCGAACGCGCATAGTAGGAATTTTCGCGGTTCACCATGTCGGTCTTGGCCTGGTACTCGCTGCGCACCGGGTCGGCCATGATGCCCCAGTAGCCGTTTTCCAGGTTCACTGTTTTGGGTGTCACGGTGTAGAGCGACCTGACGGCCGCCCAGTAGCCGCGATCGGTGGCCATGGCTTGCGCACTGCCCGCCAGCAGGGGCGGAAGACTCCGGGTGGTGGTCTGGGTTTGGGCTTGGGCGTTGGCCGCGGTGAGAGAAGCGGTGGCCACGAGGCCCATGACAAAACCGCGGCGATTGGCATGCAGCATGAGACATATCCTGATGATTGACGTCTGCGGTTTTTAACCGCCGGACATGTCAGGCATGTGTCGCCATGGCTGCGGCGGCGTGCCGCCTTACTTCCCTTAGATCCGCCGGCGGCGCGGCACGACGCTCAATTGCAGCGTAAGTTTCCCCGGCGAAGCGGTCACGGTGTAAGCCTGCGGCGCGATGTCTATCAACTGGTCGGCATGCCAGACCTTGATCTGCGCGGCGCCTTCGGGCAACTGCTCGACCTGCGCCACACCCTCGGCATTCGTCAGCATGGCCCAGGGCGATTCGCTCACGTAGACATGGCCCCGCATGGAGCCATGGATGTGGCAGCCCAGCAGCACGGCGCCGGCTTTGGTGAAAGTGGCCTCTGCGGTTTTGGCCGGCTTGCCTTCGGGCTTGCCGTCCAGGCGCAGCTCAAAGCCTTCGCCCGCCGCAGCATTGAACTGCGCCGCGCCGGCGGCCGAGCCGCGCACGTGGTGTTCCCAGGGATCGTTGTTGACGAACTGGGCCTTCGCGCCCACGCCCACCACGCTGACGGCCGGCACAAAGCGCATTTTTTCCTGGTAGATCGTGACCTGGCTGGGCAGCGGGGTGGGGGCTGCGCCGGTCTTGGCCGAGGGCACAACCACCACGACCGCATCGGGCGCCGGTTTGCCTTCCTTGTCGAGCACCAGCACCGAGAGGGTGGCGGCGCCGGCCCAGGCGGAGAAGGCAAGGCCGGCCAGCAATAACAGGGCGGAGGGCAGCATGCGGGAAGTGGGGTGTGTCATGGGGTTCTTCCGGTTCAGGTTTCGCGAGGCATCAACAAGCCCAGCACGGCTGCCACCACAAACAACGCCAGGACATCGCCCCAGAGGTGGCCCATGGTGTGGTGGCCGCTGAAGGACTGCACCGCCATGATCCCGCCATGCACGGCGCTGGACCAGACGGTGAACCAGATCAGGCTGCGGTGCAGCAGCGGGTTGCGGGCCGCCAGCAAAAGGAAGACACCCAGCGTCGCGTACAGGCCTATCATCATCTCAAGGTAGTGCGAACGGCCCTCCGTATGCCATGCCCAGCCGGAAGGCCAGACGATGGTGAGCGGCCAAAAGGCAAAAGTAAAGATGAGACCTGTCAGCGTCAGGGCGACGCGCAGGTATTTGAGGCGATCGGCATTTGTCATTGTTGTCTCTTTCGGATCATTAGAGGTACGCAGTCAGAGCCACTCACAAAACCCAGCGAAGCGGTCCTGGCTAGGCGCGTCGCCGCAGACAGTACACCAGTACGGCAAGGCGACGCAACAACGCCAGGAGGGTTTTTGAGAGGCTCTTACTTGGCAGCCGGCTTGTAGTCGGCGACAGCCTTGGCCAGGTCGCGGGTTTCTTCACAGCCGGCGCAGATGGCCTGCAGCTTGGCGAGCTGGGCGTCGGCCTGGGCTTTCTGGTTGGTTTTCAGGTAGGCGATGCCCGAATATTCCAGCGCGCCCTTGTGATTGGGGTCCAGCGCCAGGGCCTTGCCGTAAGCAGCAAAGGCCTCGTCGTACTTGCCCAGCCAGCGGTTCGAATAACCGAGGTAGTTGTAGGCGTCGGCATTCTTCGGGTTCTTGGCCACGACCTTGTTGAAGCTGCTCACGGCCTCGGACCAGTTCTTCGCGTCAATGGCTTTTTTGCCGGCAGCGAAGTCGTCGATCTGCGCGTTCTGCACCGGCGTGGTCTGGATGTCGGCCGCGATGGCCGCGCCGGCAAAAGCCAAGGCGATGACGGGCAGGGCGATGAAGTTACGGATGGAAAAAGCGTTCATGTCGGACTCCTTGAATGTTGCTTGCTTACTGACTAAGTTGGATGCGCTGCGAATCAGCACCTTATACAAACGGCGTGATGGGAGAATTGGATGCAGCCGAACTCGTATTTATTTGTAAGGGCTCAGGCCGCCTGCGGCCATTGAAGGCCGAAAGGCAGTGTGCGCGGCCCGAACAGGAAGTGCAACACCCTTCGCCGGCTGCTTCCCGTGGATTTGGAGGAGGCGTGCAGCAGCAGCGGCCGCATGGCCATCACGCTTCCCCGCCCGGTCGTGCAAGCAACCTCGGCCTGGGCCTGGCGAACCGCCGCGGCGGCTTGCGCTTCCATCCTGCCCTGCAGGTGCGAACCCGGGACGACCCGTAGCGGGCCGTCCTCGGCGTCGCAGGCATCGATGTGCAAACGCACGGCCACCAGTTGCTGTAGCAGTTCGACCGGCGGCTGGACGTACAGGCTGCCTTCCTTCTCCGGCCAGCCGCTCAGGCCGGCGTGCGCCACGCGTTCCGCCACCGGGATGCTGAGGTCCTGGTGCACCGGCACCAGCCAGTTGCGTGATGCCGACTTCTCGAAGAAGGTGCACTGCACGGCCACGAAGTCAGCCGGAACCAGCGGCGCCAGCAAGGGGTGCCGATGCAGCGCTGCCGCAAGCGCCTGGCACCAGGCTTGCGACAGCAGGCCGCGTGTTCCGGCTGAGTCCGGCGAAACACCCGCAAGCCGGGAAGCGACCGACTCGCATTCGGCACCGCCCAGCACCTGGGGAACAAGCGCAAAGCCCTGGGTCGTGAATGCGGTGTGATCCATGTCTGCCAGGGGAGCCGAGGGTCACAGCATCGATTGAAACAGCGCGAGGTACTGCGGATGCTGCGAGATCGTGTTGTGCGAGGTTCCCGGCAACATCTTGAGCGCAGCCGTGCCTTTGTTGAAGCGCGCATGCAACTGCCCGGTGCTGGCCGCCGGGATGACCTCGTCGTGTTCAGCGGAAATCAGCAGCGTGGGCGCCGTGACTTTGGGCGCGTATTTCCAGGATTCGAACTTGTCGACCAGCAGCCAGGAGATGGGAAACCAGGGAAAGCGCTGCGCGGCCAGCTCCTGGATGCTGTTGTAGGGCGTCACCAGGATCAGGCGCGACACCGGCCGCTGGCTGGCGACCCAGACAGCCACACCCGAACCCAGGCTTCTTCCCACCACCGTGACGTCCGCATGCGTCTTGTTCACGTGGTCGAACAAGGCCAGGGCATCGCTTTGCAGCGCTGCCTCGGTGGGGCTACCGCTGCTGCCGCCATAACCCCGGTAGTGAAGCAGGTAGATGGCGTGATCCGGGAAGGCTTGCGCGAAAGACGGCAGGGTGGCCGAAACGTCTTCGGCATTGCCGCCGAAGTAAACAATGGCCTTGGGCCCTGTCGCCTGCCGGGCGGTGAGCACGAGATCCGCGTCGCTGACCTTGAGGTGCAGCGTGGACGCCGGGCTGCCTTCCAGGCGGGGCTGCGGGAAGTAGAGCAGCGAACGCTGGTACACAAACAGCGCCGCGCAAATGGCCAGGTAGGCCAGCAGCAGGACCGTGAAGAAAACCGCCACTGCGCGCGCCGGCCTGTTCACCACAGCTTGGCGCAATTGCCGCTGAAGACCACGGTCTCGCCGGGTTTGGCCGGGTTGGCCTCGGTTTCCAGCGTGACGACCAGCTTGCCTACCTTGGACAGCAGTTTTTCCGAGGTGTCGGGCAGCATGGAGACCGCCGAGCCGCTGGTCGGCACGGTGCCCAGCGAAAACGCCGGGCCGTTGGCCGGCACGGCCCACAGCACCAGCTTTCCGCTGGCGGGCGGCGTGATCGGGCCTATGACCTTGACCGTCATGGTCTTGCCGTGGCGCAGCGAACTGACCAGCAGCTTGCCGTTGCCCTGGGCGTCGGTGAGCAGGCCCACATAGCTTTGCGGCAGCTTTTCGCCCGAGCGCATCGCGAGCTGGTCGCTGGACATGAACAGGGTGGGCATGGCGACAAAGAACGCGCTGGCCGCGATCACGCCCGCGGCCAGGCCGCCAAAACCAAAGCCCGCCGGCTTGAGCCAGCCCAGCCAACCGGCTTTGCCCTGCGACGCATGCCGCGTGCCGGCGGGCTGCGTGCGCGCCGCGATCGCGGCCCACACCCGGGGTGAAGGCTGGTGCGCCGGCACAGACATCGCCAGCTGGCCCAGGCGTGCCTCCCATTGCGCGACGCGCACACGCACGTCGGCGCGGTCGCGCTGCAGGCGTTCAAAGCGCCGCCGTGCGCCGCCGGCCAATGTGCCCAGCACATAGGCGGAGGCCAGGTGTTCGAGCAATTCAGGGTGGGTGTATCTCATGACAGCCCCCACGCTTGCGGCAAAGCCGCTGCGCTGCCCCCCGAGGGGGCCTTCGCGCCTTGGAGCGGTCCGGCGGCGCTCATGCCACCACCCCTTGCGCGGCCAGGCAGCCCTTGAGTTTTTCCAGGCCGCGCCGTATCCAGGCTTTCACCGAACCCAGCGGTGCGCCCATCTGGGCGGCCACCTCGCTGTGCGACAGGCCCTGGTAATAGGCCAGCGCCAGGCTCTGCCGGTGGCTGCCTTCCAGCGCGTTCATGCAGCCTGCTATATGCAGGGCCTCGGTGGCCTGCTCCAGCAGCTGCATGGCGCTGGGGGCGGGTGCCATGGTGCTCTCGCTGTCTTCTTCGTCCACGTCGCCCGATTCGGGCAACTCGCTTTCCTTGCGGCGCGCGCGTGCCCGAAAGGCGTCCAGCGCCTTGTTGCGGACGATGGCGATCAGCCACGTCATGGGTTGAATGGTTTGGCCGTCCACCTCGCTGCGGTAGCCGGCTGCGCTTTTCCAGATGCTCACATACGCCTCTTGCAGCACATCTTCGGCCGCCTGTCCTTGTCCCAATATACGAACGGCGACGCCAAACAGATGCGTATGGGTGCGTTCATAAACCTGGGCGAAGCAGCCATGGTCGCCTTGCGCCGCGCCGGCGATCAGGGCTTGCAGGCTGCGGGTGTCCATGTCGGAGGCCAGTTTCATGCGGCTGAGTATAGGGAGTTAGGCCCAGGCGGCAAAACATCTCCGGCAATGGCATTTTTTCAAAAAAACTGCATCCAATTGGTGCTTGCCGTCGTTTGTCCCTGGTGGGCGGGCCGCCGCGCCGGCCCACAGCCCTCCAGCACTGGGAGTTGGGGCTTTTTTACTTTCTTTTTTACTTTCATTTAACCCGGGGACCTGTCAATATTTGCAGGGCTCCCTCTCAGGAGATCGCCATGACACCGATTGCAACCGCCACCCCACCCAGGTTTCACACCGGCCTTGCCGCCGCCGCCTTGTGTGCCGGCCTGCTGTTGAGCGCCTGCGCCGGCGGCCCAGCCGCGCAAATGGACACAGGCAAGCCGGTGCCCGCCGCGCTCAAGCCGGCCGATGGTGAACGCGCGGCCTTCACCTGGCATGCCGTCGGCTCGCAGATTTATGAGTGCCGCGCCTCCGACAAGGGTGGCTGGGCCTGGGTGTTTGTTGCGCCCGAGGCGGACCTCTTCAACCAGAAAGACGAAAAAGTCGGTACGCATGGCGCCGGCCCCAACTGGACCGCGCTGGACGGCAGCAAGACCGTGGGCACGGTCAAAGCGCGCGCCGACGGCGAGCGTCCCGGCGACATCCCGCTGCTGCTGCTGACGGCAAAATCCGCCGGCACACCAGGCAAGATGACGCCGGTCACCAGTGTGCAGCGCCTGAACACCGAAGGTGGCAATGCGCCGGCCCGAGGCTGCGCCACGCAAGCCGACGCCGGCAAACGCGTCAAGGAAGGCTATACCGCCGACTACGTGTTTTTCACCGCCAAAAACACTTGAAAAAGTGAGGCCCGAGATGTCCGTGCTCAAGAACCTTTTCAGCGCCAGCAAGAGCCCCAAGCACGACGCCACGGGTCCTGAAACGGGGCCGGTCAAGATGAACCTGGACGAGCGCATGGCGTTCCGGCGCGAGATGCTGTTCGAGGCCATCAAGGTCACCATGCAGGCCCACGGCATCCTGTCGGCCAGCTACAAGTTCCGCGTGGTGCGCAACGACAAGCGAGGCCACCAATACTTCGTGCTGGTGGACCTTTCCACCGACTTCCTGGACAACCGGGAAGGCGGGCCCGCCCGGCTGGCCGAGGTGGGGGCGGCCATCGCCAAAAATGCCGCCACGCGTTACGACCTGCTGGTCAGCGGCGTGTACTGGCAGGTCAATGAACAGATCCAGGGCTTCTCGGCCAGCCGGCCGGTCCCCCTGCCCGCGGGCCAGGACGCGGGCGATTCGCGGCCGCCTGTGCGGCGCCATGAGCGCGCCACGCTGGAAGAACTCGCGGCCTTTGAGGCCGCCTGGGAGAAGGGTCGGGCGCTGCAGATCGGCGACCGGGTTTATTCATCCGACCTGGCGCCGCTGGAGGTGGATTCCCGGAAAGACGACAGCCGAAGCTAGCGATCCTTGTCAGGGCCTGCGCCGCCGCGGCACCACCGTGAGCTGCATGACGTTTTTGGCCAGCACCGTGCCCACCGTGACCTGTTGCGGCGCGATGTCTATCAGCTGGTCGGCTTGCCAGACCTTGACCTGGGCTGTGCCCTCGGGCAGGTCTTCAAAGGCCGCGATGCCTTCGGAACTGGTTTTCGCGGCCCAGGGTGATTCGCTGGCATAGAGGTAGCCGCGCATGGAGCCGTGGATAAAGCAGCCCAGCAGGGTCGCACCCAGCACCCCGGCCTTGTCCAGCGTCACCTCGCTGGTTTTTGCGGGCTTGCCGTCCGGCTTGCCTTCGAGCCGCATTTCAAAGCCCGCGTTCGTCGCGCTGAACTGGCCCATTCCCGCGGGCGAACTGCGCACATGGTGGTCCCAGGGATCGTTGTTGATGAACTGAACCTTGGCCCCCACGGGCACCACCGTCACCGCCGGGACGAACTGCATCTTTTCCTGGTAGATGGTGGCTTGCGCGGGCAGCGGGTTTTTAGGGAGAGCACCCTTGCCGGCCGGCGTCACCACCACCACCGCGTCCTGCACCGGCTTGCCGTCCTTGTCGAGCACCGACACCACGAGCTTGCCGGCCTGCGCCGCCGCGCTGAAGGCCAGCAGTGCGGAAAGGGCCATGCCCCGCGTGGCGGCCTTCATGGCTTGGCCCCGCTTTCCGATGGCGTGATGATGTCGCGGTTCATGGGTGCCAGCAGCGCCAGCATTTCGTTCTGCTTGCGAAACGGGATGCCCTTGGCGTCCATGCTTTGCTGCAGCACTTCGACCAGCGCATGGAAGTCGGATTTTTTGATCTCCAGGTTGGCATGCGCGCTTTTCATGTCCGCGCCCTTGTAGACGCAGGGGCCGCCGCTCAAGGCGCAGAGCTGATCGACCAGTTGCTCCTTCACGCGCTGCTGGTTGGCGGGCTTGAAGTGCGGCCCGGTGCGCGGATCAGCCAGCAGGCGGACCATGAAGTCGTCCATCAGCGCGACCAGGCCGGGCTTTTCGCCGAAGGCCTTGTAGAGCTGGTCGTTTTGCGGGGGCACGGTTTGCGCGAACGCGCTGCCCGCGGCAAGCGCCAGGCAGACCAGTGTTTTTCTCATGATGATGCTCCTTGAATGATTGGCGAGGCTCAGAAAGCGACCTGGGCCGAGAGGTAGTAACCGGACTGCTTGCGGCTGGCCGTGGTGGCGGGCACGATCACGCCCAGGTCCACGTAAGCCAGCGTCAGCGAGAGGTTTTTGGTCGGCGCCCAGGCGATGAAGATGTCCTTCCAGTCTTCCGAGCGCAGGCCGTTGCCCAGGCCCGCGGCGCGGCCGGCGCTTTCGAGCTTGTTGCGCATGAAACGGTATTCGGCGCCGACGGCAATGTTCTTGCTGACCAGGTAAGCGACGGAAAACTCCGGCTGCAGGCTGTAGCGGTTTTCATTGCCGCCCAGTGTCGCGCCGTAGCCCAGCAGGCCGTTCTGGTTGGCCTTGGTGGCGCGCAACGTGGCGTTGACCAGCAGGCCCTGGCCCAGGAAAAGTTTGGTGGCGCTCACATACACGTCAACACCCGAACGTTTGGCGCCCAGCGCGGCCAGTGTGCCGTCCAGCCCGGTGGAGCCCAGCGTCTTGTACTGCACGCCAACCGCCACCTGCGGCACCAGCGTGTCGCTGTCGAGCACCGCATCACCCAGCACGCGAAGCTTGGCGCCCACGATGGTCTGCTTCAGGTGCAACCCCGGCAGGCCCAGCGCCACGCCAGTGTCCCGCGTGTTGAAGTCCTGCCGCGCGATGGACAGCTCATAGCGGTCATGGATGCCGGCCGTCGCGCCATAGATGTTTAGGCCGTAGTCGCGGGTGCCGACATGGGTCAGGTAGGCCGAGCCACCGATCTCGTCCGCCGTGGCGTTGCTGCCGATGACGGCCCAGGGGGTCAGGCCGCCGCCGGCCGGGCCTTCTATGGTGCTGACGCCGCCGGTGAGGAGGAGTTTGCCGGTGTCGGCTTGGGCGCCGGCGCAGAGGAGGAGGCTGGTTAGTT